>JAYZHS010000073.1:0-4162 GCA_036166315.1 Fidelibacterota bacterium | reverse complement strand
AAAAGGCCTACCTCGTAAACCAAAAGCAAGGGCAAGGTAAAAATAAAACTATATAAAGGAGTGTTTGTTACTGTCCAATAAGAAGTCTGAGGTTTCATAGATCAATCAGAATCAATTTGAAGAACTGCAAGCAGTGCTTCTTGAGGAATTTCAACTTTACCAATCGACTTCATTCTTTTCTTGCCTTCTTTTTGCTTTTCCCACAATTTTCTTTTACGGGTTATATCGCCTCCATAGCATTTTGCAGTCACATTTTTCTTAACAGCTTTTACCGTAGATCGAGAAATTACTTTATTTCCCAAAGCTGCTTGAATGGGCACATCAAACATTTGTCTTGGGATTAGCTCTTTTAACTTACTGCATAGCGCAACACCTCTATGGTAGGCATCTTCAGCGTGAATAATAATTGATAACGCGTCAACAGGTTCATGATTAATTAGGATATCAAGTTTTTTTAAATCTCCTGAGACATAATCATTCAAATGATAATCTAAGGAAGCATAGCCTTTTGTAGTTGACTTTAGCTTATCAAAAAAATCAAAAATAATTTCCCCTAAAGGAAGTTCATAGTGTAATTGCGCCTTATCCGCTGTTAAATAATTAGTATTTTTATAAATCCCTCTTTTCTTTTGGCATAACGTCATAATACCGCCAATGTAATCTTTAGGGGTAATGATTTCTGCAGATACATATGGTTCCAATATAGATTGTATTTCCCCAGTAGGCGGCATTTTTGATGGGGTATCTACTTCAATCATTTCACCATTTTTGATTTCAATTTTATAGCGAACATTAGGCGTTGTGGTTACCAAGGCAATATCAAATTCTCGCTCTAATCTCTCCTGAATAATCTCCATATGCAACAAACCTAAAAATCCGCAACGAAATCCAAAACCCAATGCCTCGCTTGTTTCTGGCTCAAACAGTAAAGAGGCGTCATTTAATTTTAATTTTTCAAGAGCCATTCTCAATTGGTCGTAATCGTCAGCATCGGATGGGTATAGCCCAGAGAAAACCATAGGTTTTATATCTTTAAATCCAGGCAACGGATCTAGTTCAGAGGTGTTTTTTGATGTAACCGTATCTCCTGGCAAAATATGCGATACATCTCTTATGCTTGCTAAAAAATAACCTACATCTCCAGCCTTAAGCTCTTTTGAAGGCATTTGTTTTAAAACAAAATGTCCTACTTCTGTTATATCATATTCTCTATTGTGAGCAAAAAACTTAGCCTTGTCACCAGGTTTTATAACTCCATCAAAAACTCGGATATATGGTATAGCTCCTTTATAATTATCATGTACTGAGTCAAAAATCATTGCACGTAAGGGGTTATTAGATCGATCCTTAGGAGGAGGTATTTTTTGAATTATTGCATCAAAAATATTTTCTAAACCCTTTCCAGTTTTAGCGCTGACTGAAATTATTTCACTTTTTTCACACCCGATAAGTTCCATCAGTTGCTCTTTAACAACATCAACCCTAGCGCTAGGTAAATCAACTTTGTTAATAACAGGAATAATGGTGAGATCATTTTCAAGGGCAAGGTATGTATTGCTAACAGTTTGTGCCTCAACTCCCTGAACTGCATCAACGAGCAGCAAGGTGCCTTCGCAAGCAGCTAAGGACCTTGATACTTCATAGGTAAAATCAACATGACCAGGTGTATCGATTAAGTTAAATGTGAATTCTTTTTTATTTGAATCAACGTATTTCATTTGAATAGGGTGGCTTTTAATTGTTATTCCTCTTTCACGTTCTAAATCCATGCTATCCAAAACCTGAGATTTCATTTCTTTTTTTGAAAGTGTTTTTGTTTCTTCAAGTAATCGATCCGCTAAAGTAGATTTGCCATGATCAATATGAGCAATAATACAAAAATTGCGTATTTGGGATGTATCCATCAAAAAATTTAACTCCTATCAAGTGCAAACATCGATTCAAAAATAGAGTATTTTCATAACATTTGCCGTAATTTAGGGTGTACTTATTAAAGGTCGGAAATATGAAAAAATTTATTTTTATTATTTATCTTTTAATGCTTGGCTGTCAAGATAAGAAAGAAGAAGAAGCGAGTCCTCTTGTTGGAACATGGAAATTAATTGAAATGGGGACGTATACTGTTTCAGGAAAATGCAGTGGCGAAGTAGATGATGAGGAATATCGTGGACTTAAATCCAAAGGGTTCACGCTTACTTTAGAACTAAAGAAAGATGGCACTGGTATTCAAACTGTTACAGGACCAGATGCTGGTACAGAAAATTTTACTTGGTCAGATTTTGGTCAAACAATATGTATAAAAAATGATTGCGTTTCATATGAAATGGCTCCAAATGAACTATCATTTAGATTAAATAAAAAAGTAGATGCCTATTGCCAGGATGAAGATTATAATATTACTATACATGATAGTAAGAGAGCTTGCGAAGAGGCGAGCACATCCAATGCTTGGTATCCAGAACAATGCGATACAGAACGCTACAGGAAAAACTTATAGAAACAATTTCTTATGCTTGTCCATTAAATTTGACAGATACTAGCTTAGATACCCCTTTCTTTTCCATAGTTACTCCATACAAATAATCGGCTACTTCCATTGTGAGTTTATTATGAGTCACAACAATAAATTGTGTCTCTTCTGCAAATTTATTTAAAACACGCTTAAATTTTTGAATATTTACATCATCAAGCGGTGCATCAACCTCGTCTAATACACAATAAGGGCTAGGTTTAAATTGATATATAGCAAAAAGAAGCGCAATAGCGGTTAGGGATTTCTCTCCTGCAGAAAGCATTCTAAGATTTTGATTTTTTTTACCTGGTGGCTGAGCATGAATTACAATCTGCGCTTCTAAGGGATCATCGCTACCATCTAAGGATATAGAGGCATTCCCCCCTTCAAAAAACATTTCAAAAAGCTCAGAAAAATTTGTGTTAATCTGATCAAATGTTGATTCAAATTTTTCTCGTGCAACAACATCTATTTTACTGATCGTCTCTTTTAGATTTTCTTCAGATTTTAAGATATCAATGCGCTGGTCAATTAGATTTTCTAATCGTTTTTGCTCATCTTCATAATCTTGCTGAGCTGCCATATTTAATGGTCCAATATTATCTATGCTTTTTTGAATCTTATCAATCTCAATTTCCAGTTCATCAATATCACTATCAACTTTCATTTCATTGGGAACTTTAGAATTATATTTTTCCATCATTCGTTCTTTGATGTTGTTTATTTTTTGATCTAATTCAACTATCCTTAATTCATTTGCTCTTTGCTCTTCAAGGAGATTTTCCTTTAGTTGCTGCTCAGAATTGATCTTTTCCTGGATTTTTTCCATTGATTTAAATGTATCTGAGACTGTTTGCTGTTTAAGGTCTAGGACCGATCTCTCTTTTGCTATGTCACCACTAAAGCTTTTTAAATCATTTTCTTCATTAACAATCTTTAGATCTAAAGATTTTTTTAATTCTTTAAGCTCAATAGTCTCTTTTTTTATCTCATCATCTCTATAATCCAGCTCAGAAGAAGTTTTGCTTGCTGATTCTTTTTGAAGAGCAATACTATCGAGTCGATTTTCCATATTGATTAAATCTATTCTAATTTCTTGAACTTTTTGCTGAAACGTATCTCTGTTTTGCTGGCTAGATAAAAGCGAGGATGAAGCTACTTCCAAATCTTTTTTATGCTTATTAATTATTTTTTCAGTACTGATAATTGAGGGCTTAATCTTTTCAACTTTTTTATTCAATGCATCAAGCTCATTGTGACTTCTGTCCATTTCTTTATGCAATTCTTTGATGGAAATAAGATTTTGGGATTGTTTATAATGATTTTTTATTTGGACAGATTGCAAATCATTCAATTTGGTGTTTTCTAAATTATGTTTATTCTTAATAGTCTTTAAGTCTTCACCAGATTTTGTAATTTCATTTTCAAGCAACAAGTATCTTTTTTCATCAATAGCAATCTTTTTTTCTAATGTTTTTATTTGCTTTTCGATTATTTGAACTTTTTTTTGTCTACCGATTATACTAGTATCTTTAGATTTATTTCGATATTTCAAAAGTAGATTTTTTCCTACAAATGTTCCTTGTAGATCAACTAAATCCCATTCGTTAAGAATGCTTTTATTTTTAATCTCATTAACATCATTTACAA
>JAYZHS010000072.1:0-20067 GCA_036166315.1 Fidelibacterota bacterium | reverse complement strand
TTTCTTGTAATCCTAAAAAATACCAAGGAGCTTTTGCCGGGTTGGGGGATTCTGAAGGATTTGCTGGTTCTTCCAGAGGAGCTGGGAGCCCTATAGACCAAATTAACATAAATGCGGAAAATAAAATTAAGGAAATTAATTCGACATAAACTAAGTCCGGCCAAACCAAAACTTTATCATTGGGCGCTTCGTAGTGTTCATCAACCGGCTTGCCCTCTTCAATTAGCTTATCGTTTTTATATGCCTGGTTTAAGCTTAGCCAGGTGAAAAAGATAAGTAGAATAATTAAGCCTGAAATAGGAACGTTGTCGGGTTTGAGAACAATCTTTTTAAAATTTTCATCCCCTAGGCCAAAAACAAAAAATGCAATAGTCACAGCAATCATAATAAGCAGGCCTTTGGATGTCCATAACTTATCTATCTTCAACCTCTTATGAACTTTATAAAACCAATCCGTAGGAGGAAAAACAAAGGGAAATCCAACTAAAATTGCTGTAAACAAAATAGTTGGATTTGAAACATAATTTATAAGTGATTTAAATGCATCCATAATAATTAGACTGGAGTAGATATACCTCCATCTTTTCTAATTCTCCAAAAATGAACTGCCATAAATATCATAATTATGAAAGGCAAACCTATACAGTGGAGAACATAAAATCTTAGTAGGGTGGCTTCTCCTAGAAATCTTCCACCAATTAATCCAAACCTAGCATCGCTAGCTTTGGTAATAAAATTAATATCTCCAATCGCAAGTAATGATGAGCCCGGTCCCTCTGCTCCTAAAAAAGGAGTTGCTCCAGCCATATTTGAACCAACAGCAATTGCCCATATCGCAAGTTGATCCCAGGGAAGTAAATACCCTGTGAAGCTTAATAATAATGTCAACACAAGCAAGATTACTCCAATAGACCAATTGAATTCCCTAGGAGGCTTATATGAGCCTGTCATAAATACTCTAAACATATGCAGCCAAACTGAAATTACCATAGCATGCGCACCCCATCTGTGTATTTCGCGCATAATACCAAATGGAACCTGCTCTGTTAAATCCATTATATCGGTATAGGCATATTCTATAGTAGGTCGGTAATAAAACATTAATAGAATACCTGAAATAGTTAAAATAAGAAAAATGAAAAAGGATAAACCACCCATACACCACGTAAATTTAAGTTTTACAGCATGCTTAGGAAGGCGAACTGGGTGCAAATGAAGGAATACAGAATTTAAAACTACCATCATTCTTTGGCGTCTAGTTGATGGTGCACCCCCTCCGCGAAAAATTGATTTCCAAATTTGCCCTTCAGCAATTCTTTCAAATATGTTCTTTTTATCTGACATAATTATTATACTTTCAAAAATGATTCAGGGTCATTCCATTGACCTTTTTCTTGTTGATATTTTTGTGTCTTGTCTACAATAATCTGACCATCATCAGCTAGTGTGATTTTAAATCTTTCTAAAGGCCTTGGCGCGGGTCCTTCAAAATGGATTCCTGAAGCCCTAAAGCCGCTTCCATGGCATGGGCATTTAAACTTTCTTGCAGAAGGTTGCCAGTTTGGTGTACAGCCAAGATGAGTGCAAGTAGTTGAAAGTACATATATACCCTCATCATTTCTTACCATCCAAACCCCATATTTTTCCTTCCATCTCAAATCAACCTCTCCAACAGTATAATCATCTGGATAGCCTGCTCGAAAAGTTTGGACTGGCTCAAAAAGAACGTTTGGAAAGAAAAATCTCAGCATCATTGTAAAAAAACCGCCTGTTGCAGCAACAAAAGCAACCCAGCCCAAGGAAAGCCAAGAAAAAAAGGTTCGGCGATTTACAGATGAATCTTTTTCAACCTTATTTAACGCTGCGGGGGGCGGGGATTGTGGACTTATTGTTGAAGTTTTTTTTGTAGGCTTATCTGACATTTAACAATTCTAAATTATAAATTTTTCAAGAGCTATTCTAGCTGCTTCTCTAATTTTTAAGTTTAAATCCTCATTCATTAGGCGTTCAAGCTTAAGTTTAAGTTCTTGATTTTGAACGAAATGAGAAACGCTAATTGTAACCAAGATAACTTGCACTTTTTCTTTTTCATCTACATTAGGAAAAGAATTTAAATACTTTCTATCTAACAGGTCTAATAAAATCGATCTTCCACTAGAATTTTTTTGCTTAGCGAGTCCTATAGCTGCATCCCATCTAATATTGGGCTCAATATCTGTCAACATTTTTCTAAGAGGGGCAATTGAAGACTGTCCCCCTATCTTGCCAAGGGCTATCACTCCATGTAGGCGAACTTGGGGATCTGAATCGCTGAGTATCTTTTTTAAGGGCTCAATAGCTTTAGCATCTCCAATATTGCCAAGCGCAAAAGCGCAAGCTTGAACAACTCCTATATCAGCGCTTTCAATCGCATTAATTAAAGTAGAAGAATAGCGCTCATCTTTAGTGGCACCCATAGCAATCGCAAGATACTGGCGAATTCGTTTATCTCGATCATTCGAAGAATATTCAAAAGTTGAAATCATTTCATTTACAAACATTTCATCTTTCGGAATCATTTTTGGATTTGAAAGAAGCTTAGATAGCTCAAATGCGCCTTGCCATCTTTTTGTTGTTCCGCCAATTTTTACATCCTCTAAGTAGTCTCGAGCAGAATTAGGTTCAGTAGTCATTAATCTAATAACTAGAAATATAATGACAGCAAAAATTGCTATGATAAACGGTACAACAAAAAAACTATGAATAACTACCTGTAGAACAGATTTTTTTTCAGTTTGATTTTCTTGCATGATCTTGCTGTTATGTGCCGCGGAAAGGACTCGAACCTTCACGCCATAAGGCACTGGTTCCTAAGACCAGCGTGTCTACCAATTCCACCACCGCGGCAAAACAAAATTTAATCCTATTGTTGAATGCTATAAATTACAAAGTAAGTTTAGCTTAAAGAAATAGTTATGTGATTTTTTTAGAACAGGGCGCTAGATAGATCTGACCTTAAATCATCAATATCTTCAATTCCAATTGAAAGACGAATTAGAGATTCTGTGATTCCCATTTCTAGTTTCGTCTCATCTGGAACTGCAGCATGGGTCATAAAATAAGGTATACAAACTAAACTTTCTACGCTTCCTAAACTTTCAGCTAGTTGGAATATTTCTATTTTTTTCAAAAATTTATCCCTGGATTTTACATCACCAACATCAATAGAAAGCATTGCGCCAAATACAACATCTCCTTTAGGGCTAAGCTGCTGTTTTTTTGCTATAGCATATTGAGGGTGAGATTTGAGACCTGGATAGATAGTCTTTTTTATATTTTTTTGTAAAGAAAGCCAATTTGCAAGCTCATATGCATTTTCTGTTGCTTTCTGATATCTAAGCGCTAAGGTCTTTGTTGATCTTAATGTAATCCAATTATCAAAAGGACTAGGAACGCCACCTGTTGCCTTCAACATGAATTGTAATCTTTCATGCAATTCATTATCATTAGTAGTCAAAACTCCCCCAAGAACATCGGAATGACCCGATAATGACTTTGTTGAGCTTTGCATAGAAATATCTGCTCCAAGCTCTAAAGGTCTTTGTCCGTAAGGGCTCATAAATGTATTATCTACACTTAGAAGGACATTCTGGCTTTTACATATTTTTGATGTTGCCTCAATATCGCATAATTCAAGAAGAGGATTTGTTGGGCTTTCAACATGAACAAGTTTGGTATTCTTCTTGATTTTATTTTTAATGTTTTGCGGATCTCTAGTATCAATCCATTCAAAATTGATACCTTGACGACTCAGAACATTCATTGCCATTCGATAGGTTCCACCATAAGTATTTCTTGAAACTAATATGTGATCATCTTTATCAAATAATTGGAATAATGCTGTGGTTGCTGCCATTCCTGAGCTATAGCAAACTGCATGTTTTGAACCCTCAATTGCAGCAAGGTTTTTCTCCAAGCGACTTCTAGTAGGGTTTGAAACACGGGAATAATCATGGCCGCGATTTTGCCCTACGCCATCCTGCTTGAAAGTTGAAGTAAGATGAATTGGGGGTGCCACGGAACCGTGCTCTTCATTGGCTTTATTTCCTATATGAACAGATTTTGTTGAAAAACCCCATTTTGATTTTTTTGACATAGCTATACCTTTGAGTAACCTTGGTTTAAGTAGTGCTGAAGTTTTTTGAATTTAACTTCAATTTGCTTTCCGCTTGGGCTTACTAATTTAATTTTTTCATTTCTTCCAATCTTTTCATCAACCCGAACTGGCTCCACTGCTTTTGCGGAAGAATTTGTAGCTTGCTCCTGCAATGAAGGAGCGGCAAGGCCCATTCCCAGTGACTCATCATGCCTAGTTTGAATATTGGACGTATTATCAGAAATACTTTCTGGACCTGAAGCAATACCTTGAATTTGAGTTCTATAAAGACGCTTAACAGTTTCAGAAGTTGTATCAATCATCATTTGTTGAAACATTTGAAATCCTTCTGATTTATATTCAAGAAGTGGATTTTTTTGACCATATGCCCTCAAATTAATTCCTTCCCTAAGTTGATCCATCGCATATAAATGGTCTTTCCATTTTTCATCAATTGTACGTAATGAAATGAATTTTTCAAACGCACGTAATATCTCTGGCTGAGCAATATTTTCTCTGTTTGAGTATACTTCCTTTGCCTGATTTAAGATGTAATTTTTAACTTCATCAATGCTCAAATCATTATTGCCGGTATGCTCTTGCACTGAACTCAAACTAATATCTATTAATAAATGCGAAGAAAGATTTTGCTTTAAATTAGCCCAATCCCAATTTTGAACATTTATATCTTCAAATCCTTGAAGCTCATCCTCTACAAAATCGTCGATCATATCATTAATAACTTCAGAAATATCATCATCATTTAAAGCTTGTTTTCTAGTGTTATATACAACTTGACGCTGTTGATTCATCACATCATCATATTCTAATAAATGTTTTCTAATTCCAAAATTTCTTTGTTCAACTTTTTTCTGCGCATTTTCTATGGCACGAGTAACCATTTTTGCAGTTATAACTTCACCTTCTTCAGCACCAAGACGATCCATAACAGATGCAATTCTCTCGCTATTAAATAATCTCATCAGGTCATCTTCTAGTGAAAGATAAAATACGCTAGAACCAGCATCACCCTGACGTCCAGACCTTCCTCTTAACTGCAAATCAATTCGTCTTGATTCGTGCCTTTCTGTTCCAATGATATGCAATCCGCCAAGCTCTTTTACGCCCTCTCCCAATTTTATGTCAGTTCCACGACCAGCCATATTTGTTGCAATTGTTACCGCACCTTTTTGACCAGCTCTCGCAACAATTTCTGCCTCGCTTTGATGTTGCTTCGCATTTAATACATTGTGTGGAATTCCTTTTCTCTTTAACATTCTAGATAAAAGCTCAGAAGCTTCAACTGAGATTGTCCCTACAAGGGAAGGTTGCCCTTCATTAGATCTAAGAGCTATCTCTTCAACAACAGCATTATATTTTTCTCTTTTTGTTTTATAAATCAAATCATTGCGATCTTCACGTATCACCGGTTGATGGGTAGGAATTACAACTACCTCTAAATTATAAATCGATCCAAATTCTTCAGCTTCAGTTTCAGCGGTACCCGTCATTCCTGCAAGTTTGTTGTACATTCTAAAATAATTTTGAATGGTAATTGTTGCTAAGGTTTGGGTCTCTCTTTCTATTTTTACATTTTCTTTTGTTTCTAGTGCTTGATGGAGACCATCGCTGTAACGCCTTCCAGCTAACACTCGACCAGTGAATTCATCCACGATTTGGACCTTACTATCTTGAACCACATATTCTACGTCTTTTTCATAAAGTGTATATGCCCTAAGAAGCTGGCTCATGTTGTGAATTTTTCCCGATCTATCCGCATGGGTTTGATGGGCAGAGTCTTTTTGTTTATCTTTTTCTGTTTTGGATAGATTATCAATGGTATCAATATCATGTAATATTTCACCGAGGTCTGGTATAACAAATGCCTCTGGATTATTTGGCGCCAAAATACTTCTTCCCTTTTCAGTAATATCAATAACATGGGTTTTTTCATCAATGCTATAAAACAAATCATCATCTACTTCATGAAGTTTTTTATCTCTCATATATTCAGATTCAACTTGATGAGCAAGTTTCTTTGTACCCGCTTCTTGAAAAATTTTCATCACCCTAGGATGTTTTGGGGCTCCTCTAAGAGCTTGAAGTAATTTGTATCCTGCTTCACTATCTTTATTATCTTTCATCAAAGATTGAGCTTCTTTAGTAATTTGCGCGACTAGTTCATTTTGCTTTTTTACCAACTTCTGAATAAGAGGTTTTAATTCATTAAATGTTGTATCAACGGGAGCATCAACAGCCCCTGAAATAATTAATGGTGTTCTTGCTTCATCAATTAAAACTGAATCAACTTCATCAACAATTGCATAGGCGTATTCACGCTGTACTTGATCCTCCTTTTGTAGAGACATATTATCTCGTAAATAATCAAACCCAAATTCATTATTTGTTCCATAAGTAATATGACAGTTATAGTTTTTTCTTCTCTCATCAGGTGTCATATTATTAAGAATGAAACCAACTGTTAAGCCCAGTCGCTTATACACTTCACCCATCCACTCTGCATCTCTTTGAGCTAAATAGTCATTAACTGTTACTAAATGAACTCCTCGATTGGTGAGAGCATTTAAGAAAATTGGGAAGGCTGCCACAAGAGTTTTTCCTTCTCCAGTTTTCATTTCTGCTACATTGCCACGATGAAGAATGATCCCTCCTATGATTTGCACATCATAGGGTACCATATCCCAACTTAATTCTCGACCTACGACCTTCCAACTTGATCCACACATTCTTCTACATGTTTCTTTGACCATTGAAAAAGCTTCGGGTAAAATTGAATCAAGTTTTTTTTGTTCGCTACGTAAAATAAAGTTTTTTGCTTCATCCTTATCACTAATTTCATCTCTGGCTTTACTTTCTGCCTCTTCTCGGGATGATTGAATATCATCCATTAATTCAATAGTGCGTTGCTTTAATTCTTCATCAGATTTGTTCTTTAGTTTTTCTGCAAGTTGATTTATTTCGTCAACTATAGGGTATAGCAATTTTATTTCACGATCAGAGCGTGAACCAAAAACGCTATTAATTAAATTTGAAATCATATTGGTAATTTATCTTTTTCTTTAGAAACAGATTTATAAATATTATCTAAAACACCATTCACAAAGGCCGAACTTTCTTCCGTGCTGTACTGTTTTGCTATCTCAATGGCTTCAGAAATCGATACCTTTGGAGGTACATTTTCGATAAAAAATATTTCACTAATCGCTACAATAAGCAATAAGCGATCTAAAATAGCAACTCTTTCAAACTCCCAATTATTAAGTCGAGACTTAATTAAATTTTCACACCACTCTCTATTTTTTAAAGAAACTTCAAAAAGTTCAATAATGAAATCATCTAGTTCTTTATCGCGAATTTCACGAGCTAAAATATCTTTAATTACTTTAGAGCGACTTTCTTCTCCTATTTCAAGAGCATAAAGAGCTTGGAGAACAGCTTCTCGCGCAGAGCGCCTAGAATATTTAGTTGAAGTCATAAAAAACGCAGGTTATATGGGATGTATCCACCCAAAAGGGTCATCTATTTCTTCTTTTTGAATTTGAATGAGATGTTTTTTGATAGAAAGAGTTTTTGGTCCATAATCCCCATTTCCAATTATATATTCTTTGTCCTTTGTTGATATTTTTCCAACACATGTTACCTCAACGGCTGTTCCGCAACAAAAAACCTCTTCGGCTTTTAGGAGTCTTTCAATTTCAATATCGGTTTCTTTGACTTTAAGATTCAATATTTCTTTAGCTATAGTTATAACGGAATCTCTTGTAACTCCGTCTAGTATTGACCCGCCTAGTTTTGGCGTTAAAAGCTCACCATCAGAAACAACAAAAAGATTTGCAGCTCCCATTTCTTCAATAATCTGCTCATTTTTAGCATGGACATATATCATATCATTATATCCATTAGATTTTGCCTGCATACCTGGAAATAAAGAGGCTGAGTAGTTTCCAATAGCCTTAGCGTTACCTATACCTTTTGGAGCAGATCTATGAAATTCATCAGATAAAAATAAATGGAGCACTTTAGCATCCCCTTTAAAATATGATCCAACAGGAGATGCGAATACTATAAATAAATATTTTGACGCTGGCTGAACACTAATAGCTTTAGAAATTCCAAAACTAATTGGCCTTACATACATTGTTCCTTTCCCGTAAGGAGGAATATAATCTATATTATCTTTCACAGTGGAGAGGACGGCTTTCATAAAGTATTCATCATTCATCATTGGAATGCAAATTCGCTGAGTTGATTTTTGCATTCTTGCAGAATTCTTATCTGGGCGAAACATGACAATCCTATCTTTTGCAGTGTGATAGGCTTTCATACCTTCAAAAACACCTTGACCATAATTCAACACGCATGCCGCAGGAGAAAGATTAACTTCTCCATAGGGAACAAGATTTCCATCAATCCATTCTTCACCTGTAGAACATTCTCCTTTCCACATACTTCGAGTGGGTAAGGGTTCAAATCCTAGACTATCCCCTTCAATTTGTTGTTTTTTTAAAGTCATAAAGGCTTGTATAGATTACTTAATTCTTTTACTAAGCTAAAATGATAAATTAGAGGAGCAGTCTGAGAAATATAAAAAAGATATGAATTCATTTATAATAGCTAGATATATTAATACAATTTACTAAATAAATTATTTAAGAATAAGATTGCAATAATTAATTTTTTCCTTCATCGTATGCTTTAATAATATTTTTAACTAAGCTATGCCTAACTATATCTTCAGAAGAAAGTTCGCAAAAACCTATACCATCAATTCCTTTTAATAGATTAAGAACTTGAATCAGTCCAGATTCAAGTTTTTTTGGTAAATCGGTTTGAGTTACGTCTCCAGTTATGATTGTTTTTGAATTCACACCCAGTCTAGTTAAAAACATTTTCATTTGAATTGATGATGCATTTTGCGCTTCATCTAAAATCATAAATGCATTGTTTAAAGTCCTGCCACGCATATAGGCAAGTGGTATTATTTCTATAGTTTTATTTGCCAGTAACGGTTTTAATTTTTCAAAATTTAACATTTCTCCTAGGGCGTCATAAAGAGGCGTCAAATAAGGATCGATTTTTTCCTTAAGGTCTCCAGGTAGAAAGCCCAAGCTTTCACCTGCTTCAACTGCGGGCCTGCATAGAACTATTTTATCTACTTCATTATTTTCGAGCGCTGCTACTGCAAATGCTACTGCAATGAAAGTCTTTCCGGTTCCAGCTGGTCCAGTTGAAAAAACAATATCATTATTTCTTACTACATCAACATATCTTTCTTGGCCTTTTGTTCTGGCAACTATACTTCCCTTGCGACCATAATGAATATTATAATTAGGATTATCATTTTTTGAATTCATTGCTGTGGAATTAAACGTCAATAGGGTCTCTATATCGCTTTTTGCAAGAGATCCTTTTTCATTAAGCGTGGATGCCATTTCATGGAATATTTGATTGATAGTAGAAATTTCGTTCTCTTCACCAATAATTTTTATTACGTTACCCCTAACTATAATCTTACTCGAAAAATTATTTTCAAGTATTTTTAAATTGGTATCTGCCGGCCCGAAAAATGAACCAAGGTCAACACCCTTCATTTCAATTGTCTTTTCCATATACAAAATATATTTATTAAAATTAGTGCTCAAATTTATAACTTTTTTCAATGTAATACACAGCTGTCAGATTAAATTAAATAATATGAAATCATTTCAATACAAACTTTTAATACTGTTGTTATTTATGGGGTGTACAACTAAATCCCCGCTATCAAATCGTTATGTTTCTAAAAAGAAAAATATTGAACACCTTGTTGAGCTTGGAAAATCTCACTGGGAAAGAAGGGTTGATCTTAATGATGCTAAGCTTTCAAACCATTTTCTATTAAAAGCAATCGAACTTGATCCAAAAAATTCAGAGATAATGGCCTTGTTCAGCAGAAGTTGCTATTTTATTGGACGCTTTATCAATAACAATTCTGAATCATCAGATTCATTATTTATGCTAGGATATACAAAATCCTGGGGTCATATAATTGCATCTGATGCTTTCCAAAATGGCTACAAATCGGTTAGCGGTGATAGTATCGCAAAAACTATCGCAGGGCTAGAAAACTTATCTGAGGAATTACTACCAGTTGCATATTGGTGGGCTGAGAATTATACTAGCTATCTGTTAACAAAACCGGTTCTACAAAGAATAGAAAGCCGGGAGATTATTGAAACTGTGATTCACCATATTCTTTCAGTTAATCCTGAGTATAATTATCATGGAGCAAACCGAATTTTTGGTACATTTTATGCTAAACTTCCAGGTATAAACTTAGATCAATCAAAGAATAATTTTGATAAATCAATTTCAATTGAACCAAATTTTATGACAAGCTATACATTGCGCGCGCAATATTTTTCCACTAAAGCTGGGGATGAGGATTTATTTATTAAAGATCTTCAGCTTGTTTTAAATGCAGATCCAACAAAGTTACCGGAAGCCTCACCTGAAAATCTTTTTGAACAGGAGAAAGCAAAATTTCTTCTTTCTAGAAAAGAATCATTATTTGAATAAATTTGATTTATTTAAATAATTCCTCAGTTCATCAACCATCTCAACGCTATGTGTTCTTTCATTAGTTTCTAAATTAATTAACGTTGCTCCATCAATTGCGTTAACCATTTCTAATGTTTTTTCATAGCTATGTAAAATGTCTTTTTTACCAGAAAAAACCAAAATTCTTTTTTTTATTTGTTTGATTTTATCCTGAAAACTATATTTTTTAAAACTCAATGCTGAGCGACGAGTTCTTCCGAGGTGAATATTATCTAGAACATAAGCATATTTGTGGTATTGCTTGGAATCGGAATCCATATCAATATATTTCTTCTTCATGTACCATTTTGCAAAAGGCTTGATAAGTATATAAAGCTGAGTTGGGATAACTGCAATAATAATGATTAGAAATCGTGGGATATTAAATTCAATATTTGGACCAATCAGTACCGCTAATAATGGACTTAATTTGTTTGCAGCCATTGCGTCAAGTATTGCTGTTGCACCCATTGAGCTTCCTAGGGCAATAAAGCTATTATCATCTATATTATTTAACTGAACTGCTTTAGCTATATCATCTCCAATATTTTGGATGCTAATTTTTTGTTCTTTTGTATGTTTTGCTGAACTCTTTTCTCTAGTTTCAATATAATAAATCTCAAAATGCTTGGACATTTCTTTAAGTACAATTTTCCAGCCACGAATAAAAGAACCCCAACCGGCAATAAAAATTATTGGAGGATATTTCGTTAGTTTTTTTGGAGTGAAATGGACTTCAAACAACTGTATTTCATTAGAAACTCCAATGTACCGAGTTTGAATATCAGTACCTGGGCTACAATAATCAGAATAATTATTTCTTTTTATCAATTATATTAATGTTTAAATCAAATAATTGCTCTGTGGATACAGAACTGGGAGATTCATCCATCAATGAAGATGCTGATGTGGTTTTTGGAAATGCAATAACATCTCGGATATTGCTCGATCCTGATAAAATCATAATTAATCTATCAAAGCCAAAAGCAATGCCACCATGCGGAGGCGTTCCATATTTTAGAGCATCAACTAAAAATCCAAACCTTGAATTGATTTCTTTTTTATCCATACCTAATAATTCAAAGATTTTTGATTGAAAATCTGGCTGATGATTTCTAATTGACCCTCCTGCTATTTCATAGCCATTCATGGTAAGGTCATAACCTCGTGATTTTAATGACGATGGATCTGAATCAAGGTCTTTTATATCAGAAGATGATGGCGCTGTGAAAGGATGATGTCTTGCAACATACCTATTAGAATCACTATCAAATTCAAACATAGGAAAATCAGTTATCCAAACAGGATTGAATTTTGTTGGATCGCACAATCCTTCCTCCTTGCCAATTAATACTCTCAGAGCGCCAAGCGCGGTTAGCACAACTTCTTTTTCATCTCCAATTAAAAAGATAATATCGCCATCTTCTATGTTGGCAAATTGAATTAGATCTTTTTGAATAGCGTTATCAAAGAATTTTGAAATGCCCCCTACAAGTTCATCAGACTCCATCTTCATCCACGCTAAACCTTTGGCTTTGTATTTCTTGACATAATCGGTATAATCATCAATATTTTTTCTAGAATACTTAGCTCCAGATTTAACGACAACTGCCTTAACATAAGGGGATGACTTAAATGCATTAAATTCAGATTGATCGGTAAGGCTTTTTACATCAACCAAGTGCATTTCAAATCTAGTGTCGGGCTTATCTGAACCATAAATCTCCATCGACTGATCATAAGTCAACCGTGGGAACGTTTTTGGTAAATCGATATTTTTTACCGATTTAAATATATGCTGAGTCAATCCTTCCATCTCTTTAAAAATAATTTCTTCATTAATAAATGACATTTCAATATCAATTTGGGTAAACTCAGGTTGCCTGTCAGCTCTTAAGTCCTCATCCCTAAAACACTTCACTATTTGAAAATACCTATCATACCCAGAAATCATCAAAATTTGTTTATAAACTTGAGGTGACTGTGGTAAGGCATAAAACTTTCCATGGTGAATTCTACTAGGGACCAAATAATCCCTTGCCCCTTCAGGAGTTGATTTCATCAACACAGGGGTTTCAACCTCAATGAAATTGTTTTTTGATAAATAGTTTCTTACCGCTTGATATGTATTATGGCGCATCTTGATATTTTCCTGCAACTCTTCAGTTCGCAATTCAAGATATCTATATTTTAATCTTAGATCCTCCTCTGCGCTGTTTCGATCAGAAATAACAAAAGGCAATGGATCTGCATAGTTTAAAATTTCCATGGTGGTTACATAGACTTCTACTTCACCGGTATGCATATCAGAATTAACCGAGCTCTTATCCCTATCGCGAACATCACCAGAAATAGATAAAACATCTTCCATGGATAGTTTTTTTACTTGCTCAAAATCACCATTATAATCATCAGAATTAAAAACAATTTGTGTTTTACCATACCTATCGCGCAGGTCAACAAAAACTACCTGTCCATGGAGACGCACGGTATTTACCCATCCATTTAATACAACAGATTTTCCAGAATCCTTAGATTGTAATTCGCCGCATGTATGTGTTCTTATATTCATATATGATTTAGGTAAATTTATAAAAAAATTCTTGATACGCTAAATGTTTCAAGAACATAGGAGGAAAAAAGGTTGGAAGCTATTTTCTTGAAATAGATAAACGATTCATAGCTCGCGCAAGCGCCAACTCTGCTCTTTTGGGATCAACACCTTCTTTAGACTTTAAACGATCCTTGGCGCGCTTTAGAGAAGCCTCAGCTCTTTGCTTATCTATTTCTTTAGCTTCTTCAATCGTTTCTACGAGAAGCTCGACTTTATTGCCAGATATTTCAGCAAACCCACCGCTAGTTGCGTAAATTAGTTCATTATTATCTTGAGATATTTTGATCTCTCCTAAATTAAGCGCGATCAGGGCATCGCGATGGCCAGATAAAACACCAAATAATCCATCCATTCCAGGGCAACGTAGATATGTGACATCATCTTTTTTTAAGGATCGGGTTGGAGTAACTATTTCTAGACTAAAAGTTTTCATAAAAAATAATTCTATTCTTGATCTGAATTCTTTTCGGTAGATAGCTCTTCAGTTTCGGCTTCTTCTTTACCTTGTTCACCATCTTCATCGACGGGCTTGTTTTCCTTTTTTGATTCATCACTGGAGCTTCCTGATTTTACATCTTTGCTTTTATCAAAAGCTTCATCAATTGATCCAACATATGAAAACGCATTTTCAGGAATGTCATCAGCTTCGCCATTCAAAATTGCTTCGAAACCTGAAACAGTATCTTCAAGCTCAACATATCTACCAGGCGTTCCGGTAAATTGCTCTGCAACAAAAAATGGTTGAGAGAAAAATTTCTGAATTTTTCTTGCTCGAGAGACTGTTAATTTATCTTCATCAGATAATTCATCCATTCCTAAGATTGCAATAATGTCTTGAAGATCTTTATATTTTTGCAAGACACCTTCAACATTTCTTGCTACATCGTAGTGACGATCACCAATTATCCTAGGATCTAAAATTCTTGAAGTTGATGCTAATGGGTCAACTGCAGGATAGATTCCTAATTCAGCAATTTTTCTTTCAAGAACCGATGTTGCGTCTAAATGAGCAAAGGCTGTTGCAGGCGCTGGGTCAGTTAAATCATCTGCGGGTACATATACCGCCTGCACTGAAGTAATGGATCCTTTTTTTGTTGATGTAATTCTCTCTTGAAGTTCTCCCATTTCTGTTGATAAGGTTGGCTGATAACCTACCGCAGAAGGCATTCTTCCTAAAAGAGCAGAAACCTCAGATCCAGCTTGTGTAAATCTAAAAATATTATCTACAAATAATAAAACATCCCTACCTTCATCATCTCTAAAAAACTCAGCCATAGCCAGTCCACTTAGAGCAACCCTTAAACGAGCTCCAGGAGGTTCATTCATTTGACCAAATACCATTGTTGTTTTATCAATCACACCAGACTCGGTCATTTCATTATAAAGATCATTGCCTTCTCTAGTTCGCTCGCCAACTCCAGCAAAAACAGAATAACCACCATGCTCCGTTGCAATGTTTCTAATCAACTCTTGAATTAAAACTGTCTTACCTACTCCAGCCCCGCCAAACAAACCAGTTTTTCCTCCTTTAGTATATGGCTCCATAAGGTCAACGACCTTAATACCCGTAACTAAAATTTCAGTTGAAGTAGTTAATTCTTCATGTTTTGGAGCTGGTCGATGAATCGGATTCTTTTTATCAGTTTTTAAATCACCTTTTCCATCAATTACATTACCAAGAACATCAAAAAGCCTTCCTAGCGTTTCTTGGCCCACAGGTACAGTGATTGGAGAGCCGCTATCAATAACCTCTACCCCCCTAGTTAACCCATCAGTTGAATCCATTGCTACTGTTCTCACCATATTATCACCTAAATGCTGAGCAACCTCAAGCACCAAAATGCCTTCATCTCCCCTATCAACGCTTAGTGCGTTCATAATATTTGGTAGATGTCCATCTTCGAATGCGACGTCAACTACTGCACCCATTATTTGAGAAATTTTTCCAGTCATATTTGACATATTAAGAATCCCTTATTCTTTTAGCGCCTCAGCTCCACTAACAATCTCTAACATTTCTGTTGTTATGGCAGCTTGACGTGCTTTGTTAAATTCTAATGTTAAACTTTTTATCATATCTTCAGAGTTGCTAGTCGCATTTTCCATAGCAATCATCCTTGCAGCTTGCTCGCTGGCGTACGATTCCAATAAATATTTCCATACTTGAGCATTTAAGTAGCGTGGAATCAATGATTTGACAATTTTCTTCTTAGATGGTTCATAAAGATAATCAATGTTGGTTAGTTCATCTTCATCCAATTCAATTGGTAACAACTTTTCCGTAATAACTGCCTGGGTTGCAACATTTACAAATTCATTAAAAACAACTCGAATTTCATCAACTGATTGATCTAAGAAATGATTGATTATTGTACTGCCAATTTTCATAGATTGATTAAAATTTAGCTCATTCCAAAAATCAAAATATGAACCAACTATATTATATTTTCTAGATTTAAAATAATCATTGGCTTTTTTACCAATACAAAAAATATCTACATTTTCTTTACCAAAATCATCAATATCATTATGTGCTTTTCTTAAAATGCTAGTGTTAAATGATCCGGCTAGCCCCCTATCAGAGGTCACAATGACGTAAGACACTCTTTTTACATCTCTGACCTCTAATAATGGCAACATATCTCGTTCTACGGATGGCAGTAAATGTTGAATAATCTCAACTAAGCGATGATTGTAGGGGCGAGCTTTTTCCATATTTTCCTGAGCTCTTCGCATTTTTGCAGCCGCAACCATTTTCATTGCTTTGGTAACTTTTTGAATGCTTTTGACCGACTTAATACGGTCGCGAATATCCTTAAGGTTGGCCATTATTTAGACGGTAAAACCGTTTGCAAATTCTGAAATAGCTTTTTCAAGACTAGCTTCTAATTTATCTGAAATAACACCTTCTTTAATAATCGTTTTTAAATCATCAGCGTTATTTGCTTCTAAATAATCAAAAAGACTTGATTCAAATTCAGCTACCTTATCAGCAGGAACAGAGTCCAAATATCCCTTTGAAACTGCAAAAATTATTGCAACTTGCTTTTCAACTGGCATAGGAACATATTGTCCTTGCTTAAGAATCTCTACCATGCGCTCACCTCTAGTCAATTGTGCTTGTGTATTTTTATCGAGATCAGAGCCAAACTTTGCAAAAGCTTCAAGTTCGCGGTATTGTGCAAGGTCCAATCGTAACGTACCAGCAACACCTTTCATTGCTTTAATTTGCGCATTACCACCTACGCGAGATACTGATATGCCAACATCAATTGCAGGTCGAACACCGGAGTTAAATAAATTTTTCTCTAAATAAATCTGTCCATCAGTAATCGAAATCACGTTTGTTGGAATATAGGCAGATACATCCCCTTCTTGTGTCTCAATAATTGGTAGAGCAGTTAAAGATCCTCCTCCAAGATCTTCAGAAAGCTTTGATGCCCTTTCCAATAATCGGCTATGGAGATAAAAAACATCTCCCGGAAATGCCTCTCTTCCAGGGGGCCTTCTAAGAATAAGTGACATCTGTCGGTAGGCTACTGCCTGCTTTGATAAATCATCGTAAATAATTAGAGCGTGTTTTCCGTTGTCTCTGAAATGCTCCCCCATCGCACATCCAGAATAGGGAGCGATATATTGTAAAGGCGCTTCATCAGACGCGCTTGAAGAGACTACTGTAGTATAATCCATTGCCCCATTTGCTTCTAGTTCAGCAACAATAGATGCGACCGTTGATGCTTTTTGACCAATCGCAACATATATACAATAAACTGGAGAATCTGTCTCATGGGTATATTTTTGATTTATAATCGCATCAACTGCTACCGCAGTTTTTCCAGTTTGACGATCCCCAATAATTAACTCTCTCTGGCCTCGGCCAATTGGTATCATACTATCAACAGCTTTAATACCTGTTTGTAAGGGCTGATTAACTGGTGAGCGCGACATAACACCTAATGCTTTTCTTTCAATAGGAAGGAAGTCTTTAGTTTCAATTGCTCCTTTACCATCAACGGGTTGACCTAATGGATTAACAACACGGCCAAGCATTGAACTACCTACTGGTACCTCAACGACTTTCCCTGTTCGTTTTGCAAGATCACCTTCTTTAACATGGCTAGATTCACCAAATAAAACCACACCAACGTTATCATCTTCCAAATTAAGTGCCATGCCGTAAACGTCATTTGGGAGCTCTACGAGCTCGGAGCTCATAACTTTTTCAAGACCCGAAACGCGGGCAACACCATCCCCTATTTCAATTACTTCACCAACCTCAGATACATCAACAGATAAATCAAACTTTTTAATCTGCTCTTGGAGTAATGCGGTAATATTATCAGTTTTGATTTCCATAGTTTCTTTCTAAATATTAAGCGTCTAACATTTTCTGACGCATGTTTCTTAAATGATTTCCTATTGAAGCATCCACAAGCTCATTACCCACTCTCAGTCTAATTCCGCCAATAAGATCAGGATTTACTTTAAAAGAAATCTCTGTATTTTTTTTCAAAGACTGATCTAGTAATTTTTTCAGTTCTACTTTCCTATCTTCAGACAAATCAATTGTCACATCAGCTGTAACATTTACAATATTTTTCTTATCTGCAAGCATAAGACTGTAGTGCTTGCTAACTAACGGTATAATCTTTACAAGATTATCTCCTTCGCAAACAGCAATAAATTCGCTAACAATTTCATGGCAACTATTTCCAAATACTTCCTTTGCTGCCTTAGCCTTATCAGCGTTAGATACTCTTTTTGAAAGTAAGAATGATCTGAATTCAGCAGAGTTTCTTATGGCATTGCAAACATTAATAAGTGAATCTTTAATATCAATCTCAGATTGTGATTCAATCGCTACGTTAAACATCGCTTCGGAATACTGCTTAGCTTTTTGATCAAGCTTCATATTTTTTGATTTTTTTCAAGGATTCTTCTATTAGTGAACTGTTATCTTGTTCACTGATATTTTTGTTTATTAGTTTCTCAGCTACTGAAATTGATAAATCGACAACTTCTTTTTTAATATCAGTAATTGCCCGATCCTTTTCAACTTGGATTTGATGTTGTGCATCTTTTCTAATTTTATCTGCCTCATCTTTTGCTTTTGAAATCGTATCTTCTTTGATTTTTTCAGCAGCTGCTTTTCCATCAGAAAGAATTGATTGAGCGTCAGATCGAGCTTTGGAAATTATTGCCTCAGACTCTGAACTAAGTTTCTCTAATTCTTGACGAGCTTTTTCGGCATCATCTAGAGAACTCTTAATCAAACTTTCTCTTTCTTCTAGCATTTTTAATAGGGGCTTCCAAGCAAACTTAGCAAGGACATAAAAAAGCAATAAAAATGTAATTATTGTCCATATATATAATCCTGGCGTTACTTGAGTTAATAGGTTTTTCCCTCCACTATCGCCTGCAAAAATAGCTATAACTAAGAAATTCATTTTATTTTCCTATGAATTTGCTTTATTTATGATCTTAAAGAACAAGCATCAAGAAGGCGAATACTTCTGCTAAGATAGCAACACCTTCAAGCAAGAAAAGGGGTAAATTCACAGCGCCAGTAATCTTATCAGCGGCTTCAGGCTGGCGCGCAATGCTTTCTGCGGCAGCAGATGCAAATTTTCCAATACCCATAGCAGCGCCAATGACAATCAGGCCAAGTCCAATTGGGAGAAATGTTGTAGGTTCCATATTATTGTTTCCTTATTTGTTTAATGATGAACATTAATCGCCATTCCAATAAATACTGCAGTGAGCAATGTGAAAACATATGCTTGCACTAGAACAACGATTATTTCAAGTCCAGAAATTGCTGTAGCCATTGGTACCGATATTAAGGCAGCGCCAATTCCAGCTACAGTCGATTGAAATTTGTCAGCAAAAATAGCCATGAGTGATAGAAGTGCTAAAATAGCAATGTGTCCACCCGTCATATTTGCAGCTAATCGCATCGTTAAGGCAAAAGGCTTAACGATCATACCCATTAGCTCAATGGGTATTAAAATAATATATACTGGCCAAGCTAGTCCATGCGGCACAAGATTTTTCCAGTGATTAATAAAGCCATGCGCTCTCGATCCAGCGATAATTATTGCAAAAAAAGTAATGGACGCAAGCGCGGCAGTAACATGGAAATTGCCCGTAGCTGTTGCTCCACCATGGGTTAGGCTATCAATAAAATTAGAATGTACAAATTTATTTGCTACACCCAAAAAATCAAAAATTGGAATCATACCGATACCATTTGCAAAAAGAATAAAGAAGAAGAAAGTGAGAATTAGAGGGGTCCAGGTATTAACCCATTTTGGGCCAACATTTGGAGCCACGATGGAATCTCTAATAAACTGTACAATGGCCTCAATAGCACTTGAAGCCGTAGAGGGATTATACGTTGTTTGTCGTAAAAATTTTCGAATAGGAACTATGATAGATAAAGAAACCACTATTGCTACAATCCATAACATCATTACATGTTTTGTTACAGACATATCTATTCCAAAAATACTAGGCAATTGTAAAATGGGGTGCGCTTGGTCAGAATTGGAAACGTGACCAATGATATAATCAGCAACTTGTTGTGTTACACTTTGATCGGTTGACTTTTCACCGCCTAAAATCATTAATACTTTTTTTGTTTATGGTTAAAAAGTGAATTTATAAACATTGCTTCCAACGTATGAAACGCTATAAAAGAACCTAAAAAGCTAAACAC
>JAYZHS010000071.1:0-11214 GCA_036166315.1 Fidelibacterota bacterium | reverse complement strand
AACCCCTGTAAAATAGCCATAAGCCAATGAGCCAACAGTCACTCCTAAGGATAACATAGCTGTGCTTTTCGCTCCATCCATACTATCTTGATGGGCTTTGATTCCAGGTGCATTTGGATTAATGCCTTTTAGACGATCAATTTGATTCTGTGACTCAGCTGCTCCAGCTGTATTCTTTAGATACGATGAAGCGCCTAAACCTGCAACCGTAAGAACAGCTCCTCGCTGTGCCCATGGATTTTCAGCAATCTGCTCAAACAAACTTTCTTGATTTGGCTTTCTTTTTGCGTTAAGTCTTCCTGGCACCTCCTTGCCCATAATTTTCCAGGCAAGAATTTCTAGCTCGGTAATAAATCCATCAGTATCTCCTTTATAGCGAATCTTATATGACTTCACTTTTCCAGGATTAGATGTATCCATTTTATAAACTTTTACACGATATTTATTTTTAGCAAATTTTAAAGTTCCAGCTAATAATACATTACTTGCAACGGCCTCTTGGGCTGCCGCTAAACAGTCTTTTTTATAGCAGTCAGCTGTAACAAGATCAAGAGTAGCAACTGCTTGATCAACAGATTCCTGAGCTTGGATTGGGTTGTCGCTTGCTTTTTCAAGCTCGCCCATGAAATAATTATAAATTGTTTTTGTTTCGAGATCAGATAGTCCTGTTCCATCAAACTGAACAGAAGCAACAGATGCTGCATCCTGGGCGAATGCTAATGAAAGCGATAATGTGATAATATTAAAAAGTCTTTTCATTGTATTTCCTGTAAATAGTTTATAAATCTTAACAAATATAAAAAAATGATACCTAAGAACCAATCCTTATACCACCGCTACCAAAGGATAAGTTAAAATTTAATTGAAGACGGATTCTATCTGATATCCATTGTGCATCTTTTACTGTTTTGTCCACTTCTTCCCAGCTTTGGTATAATGGAATAATGATTGGTCCTAACTTGATTCCTGCAGCGCTGTAACTTGTGGTTAAATCTTTACCCCCAGCAATATCATAAAAAAATTTTGGTAAGAAAGCAATTTTAGCATCAAGATTTACACCCCAAACCATCGATTCGGATGAAACAAATAAATTGTCTTTCTTTAAAAGCCCTCTTAATGCTGGTCCACTTTGGATGTATTGATTTTGCATCAGCGAAAAGTTTGATTGACCAGTTCTGTCGTAAATATGTCTTGAGAAGGTAGGATCAATCCCACCGCTTAGATAAGTGCGATATTGATTTGGAATTTCTTTATCATTATGAAAATCTCCTGCCCACCCACGGAAATTGAAATTAATCTTTTTTTGAGGTTTAATTATTGTTTTTACTTCCATCCAGCTTTTAGAAAAGTTATCGTTAACTAAGATTCCTGATTTAAATGAAACATCTGCAATCAAGCCTTCTAGCTTTTTATTAAAACTGTATTGGAAGGTTGAGGTAATAAACTCTCCTGAACTATATAAACTTGAATCAAGAATAGCTTTTTCTAGATGATTAAGACTTAGGAGTGCGGAGAAATCATTGGTCGCTTTACTTGATATTCTTCCATTGAATTTAACCTTACCACCAGAATTTCCATGCCAACGCATTCCGCTAATTTCAAGTTTTGATTCATCAAAAATATTTTCCTCAAAGTTGAATGATTTGTAAATCTCACCAACCGGTTTTTCATTTTTTATATCCCACATTGGCTCAAAAGCAGTTAGTCCTGAATAACCTGGCGCTCCACCTTTATACAGCATTAAACCAGGAGTAAATCCATTATAGTAATTCACGTTTGCCCATGGAACAAAATTTATATCATGATCATAATATGTGGGCTGATCCCAAACCCAGTGAAACCTTAAAGTTCTCCTTGTTGAATTATTTTCACGTTTAACATCAGGCATATGTTCATCAGGATCAATAATTGCATATCCGGCACCCTTTGGACCTTGAATACTTTTTTCTTTATCTATGTTTTCTAACCAAGTTCTTTCAATTTCATTTTTATTTTTACCATAGAAAACAACTTCAACGGGGGTGTTCAGTGTGCCATTATTTGAAACAATAAATTGGTTTCCTTTTTTTGTTATTGCATAGTCAATGTAGTCAATTGTTTCAAGCGCACCTTTAAAGTACCAATTAAGATTCTTATTCGTCTTGCTATCAAAAACTGCTTTAAAATCCACTGGGGTTGGATGGCGGTATTTCCATTTGCGGTAATATTCTTGCATAATCTCATCCATTTTTTCATCACCTAGATAATGGTGAAGAAAGCGCGTAAATACTCCAGTTTTAGAATAGTTCAATCCATAATTGCTTGAAGTATATTCATCGGCTTTAAGATTCAAAGGTTGGACATTATTGCTCTTCGCCGAAGATGCGTATTGAAGGTATGAGAACCAACTATATTGCAAACTTTTAGCAATACCTAATTTGTCTTGAATTGGTTCAAAAACGACTAATCTTTCATTTGTATCTTTATATTTATCCTGCCAATATCTAATATTTGAATAATCATTCAATCCTTCATCCATCCAGGTATGATAACGCTCATTGCTCCCTATAATTCCGTAAAACCAATTATGTCCCACCTCATGCATGATTACCAACTCAAGCAAATGCTTGCTTGGCATAGATGCAATGACCGTTATATTTGGATATTCCATACCTCCACCCGCAGATAGATCGCCATCCACAGCTGTGATGTGATTGTATGGATAATCTCCGTAATATTTACTAAACCAGTAGCCTGAGTCATGAAGATACTCAATTGAATTTCGCCATAGCTCTGCGTTTTTTGGTAGGTAAAATGACCATAGTGTAATAGGGTCAGATCTGCTTGGAAGAGACAACTCCCCTTTTTGAACTAACCACTTTTTATCTGCAAACCATGCAAAATCATGGACATTTTCTTGTCTAAAATGAAGCGTTTTAAATTTTGAATTTGATGAGTCAGTATTTGATTTTTTTAAAGATTCTTTCTGAACTTTAATCCATTTTTTTAACTCTTTCTTAGGCAGGGCATTTAAAGAGTCTGTTATTGCAGTCAATCCCTCTAGCCATAAATATTCTTTTTCTCCATTCACCAAGTCACCCGTAGCCATGACTTTATAGTTTTCAGGAAGAGTTATTTTCACATCAAATGTTCCAAATTCAGAGTAGAATTCACCCTGATTTAAATACGGCATTGGGTGCCAACCATTTTTATCATACACAGCGGGTTTTGGGTACCATTGTGTAATTTCATAATGTTTTCCAGTATGCCCTAGTCTAGAAAAAACTTCATCAGGTAGCTTAACAAAAAAGGGTGTTTCAATAATGATAGTTTCAGCAGGTTTTAATGGGGTAGCTAAGTTTAATTTTACAACGTCAATCCATTCTGGATGATAGGACCAGTTAACTTTTTTACCATTAACTTTAAAGTCTAGACTGTCAATATAGCCGCGTTCAGTTGAATCTGATTTTGCAAAACGGGAGTTAGGACCAGCTTGCTTTGCATAAGCCGTAGAATCGTTTTTATATGCATTCGGCCAAACATGAAACCATATAAATGATAATTCATCAGGAGAATTATTTTTATACTCTATTTTTTCGTAAGCAGATAAAGTATGCTTTTCGTCATCAAGGCTGACATCAATTTTATAATTGACTACTTGCTGAAAATAATTCTTTTCTTGTGCAAAAGATAAGCAGCTGAAAATGACAATTTGAATTAAGATATTTTTCATGAGATCTTTATTTTTGTGGCTCGGGACGGAATCGAACCGCCGACACAAGGATTTTCAGTCCTCTGCTCTACCAACTGAGCTACCGAGCCACTAATCAATTCTTAGTCTATAGAAGCTCGCAAAGTTAGTCGAGCTAAACCTCTAGTTCCAAATAATAAGATCAAAAAAATCTAAAACAAATATGACAGATTAAACAATATCTGGCTTTTATGTATTTCTTCAATTACATCTGATGGTACATACGAATCATTAGATGTTTTTTTATGATATGTATATAGATAAGCGATATCGAGCATAATCCTCTTTTGGATTGGAATTCCCAATCCAAAAGAGGAAATACGCGTGTCTCGTGCATCGGAAAGCTTAGGGGATGGAATAAAAGCTGAGCCAAATCGCGCTGATACACCAAAATTTTCAGATAATTGAACCAAGTATTCACCGCCAAATCGTAGCTGTGAAACAATTGTGTATTCTTCATTAATAATTCTATTCTCTTCATTTAGTGAATTGTATTCATCTGAACCAACTACGAAATCTATTAAGTCGAACTGCATCTGACTCCAATCCTGAATACGAAAACCGACAGATAGAGAAAAATTAAAATCGGTTACTAACGCTGCTCCAAAATCAATTGTTGAGGGCATTTTTACCTTATAATCATAACGAGCAACTTCAATGGTGTCCTCTTTAAATGCGTTATCAAAAATCAGTCTTTCTTGCGTAGCATGGACCTCATCTACATTAACATTGTATGGCAAAGCTATACTTAGACCAAATTGAAATGGAGAATAAATATATTTTAGCCCACCTCGAATTTTCCAAGCGTTAGTTTTTGTTTTGAGAGATTGGAATAATTCATAGCTTTGAAAATCAGCGGGAAATTCTTGAAAATTATCAGCAATGTCACTCTGCAGAAATTCAAAGTCGTAATTTTCTAATCCGTTCATTCTAGATATTGACATTCCCCCAGCAAGGTTTGGTGATAAAGCAATTCCAAAAGAAAACGTTAATTGATCTCGCGCCCCATTACTCATTATCTTCTCATAGCGCTGGACTCCACGCTCAAATGTATAGTAGAATAATTCTCCATCTGCAAAAATAGGGAACTCTAATCCATTTTTAAAATTACTGTAACCTGAAAAAGACATCAGAGCATCGTAATGATGAATACGATTAAATCCAATTCCAAATACTAAACTACCCCTAATAGTAGGGATAGGGAGGACAGCTCCAAGTCCATTTACACGTGAAATATCAAACGGGTTGGCCTGTGATTCGCCCAAATAGCTGGTATTATTATTATGATACATATTATATGATTCAAAATAAACTGATCCATTTTTTATATCAGCTAGGCCTGCAGGATTCCAATACATCCCAGATGGGCCATCGCCTAGTGCAGTAAATGCGCCACCCATAGATAAAGACCTTGCCCCATACCCCATCTCATGCTCAACAATATGCATTGCTTCAGAAGCATATTGAGCTTTTGGAAAGTAAAAAAACAGAATGAAAACAATGAAGCGCAGGGTATTCATTTTTTCAGTGAGGTAAAGTAAGATTATTCTCTACGTGTCGCGCGTCTTCCACTCGAAGAACTAGTAGATGAGCTGGAGCGAGAACTGGAAGAATTGCTCGATGAATAAGATCCAGAAGATCGAGAAGAATAGATTGAGCTGCTATTGGTAGAATAGGTTGAGCTGGTATTAGTTTTACTACCATCACTCGATGAGCTCGAAGAACGCGTTGTGTAAAGCATCGTAGTGGTTCCTTGCGAGCGATCTCTTCTAAATTTTCTTTTTTCTCTATTACCAGTTGGAATAAGAGAGCCATACCCGATCGGATCATCTGTATAAAAATAAGGGGCATAACCATAGCTATTATAACCATTATAGCCATAGCGATAACCGTTTAGTCCATTGTAAAATGGATCAGAATAATAATAAGAATCAAAGAAGCCGTTATACCCATAGTAATTTCCAGAATAAGGAGAAGAAAACCTGCGTTGCATCGCTGAGTAAGCCAATGGCATAGCTGCTCTACCATCCCGGGCATAGGATTCACCTTTTAAGCTTGGCAAAGCACGACTATAGGAATCATAAAATTGCTCCTCTTTATCGGATTCAATTTCTGGCTCAGGATAAAACATTGCCAGCTGAGTATAGCATCCCTGAAGGAATAAGCTTAATAATAGACTAGCGCTAAGTATAATAGATTTCATCATTGTGTCTAAAGTTACACCCTGAAACACTGATTTACAAAATAAATGCTATTTTTTTACTCCACCAAGATCTAGCAAAAATGCATATTGCAATGCATACTCTTTATAACGACGAAATCTTCCAGATTTTCCTCCATGGCCAGCATCCATATTCATGTGGAGATATAATTTGTTCTTGCCTTGCCAATAATCGCGCAGTTTTGCAACATATTTTAATGGCTCCCAATATTGAACCTGGGAATCAAAAAACCCTGAAGTTACTAGAATATTAGGATAATTTATATTTTTGATTTGATCATAAGGGGAATATGAAAGCATATAATCATAATACTTTTTAATTCTAGGGTCTCCCCACTCATCCCATTCTCCAGAAGTTAATGGGATAGAAGGATCTGCCATTGTAGTTACGGCATCTACAAAAGGGACAGCGGCAATTGCGCCTTTCCAAATTGATGGTTCCATATTTAAAATAGCTCCAATTAAAAGACCGCCTGCACTACCACCCTGTGCAAATAGTTTTTCTGAATCTGTGTATTGTTCTTCAATTAAATACTTACCGGCATCAATGAAATCATAAAATGTATTTTTTTTATTTAACATTTTACCATCATCATAGGATGGCCTACCATAGATCTGCCCTCCTCTAACATGTGCAATAGCATAGATAAATCCTCTATCTAATAAACTCAATCTAGTCGAGCTAAAGTATGGATCTATTGTGTTGCCATAGGCACCGTAGGCATACAATAAAAGGTTTTGTGGTTGTTTTTCCTTTTTATCTATTCGATATACTATTGAAATAGGAATGATTTTGCCATCTCTTGCGGTAGCATACATCCGCTTAGTGGTATATTTTTTTTGATCATACCCGCCAACTACCTCTTCCTGTTTTTTTAGATCTAGGGCTCCAGTTTCCATATTATAATCAAAGGTTGAGTATGGCGTGACCAGCGATGAATAAGCGTACCTTAGTATATTTGTATCAAACTCTTCGTTAACTGAAATCCATGAGGCATACGCTTCTTCGTCAAAATTAATATATTCATCTTTGCCCGTATCTTGATGAATGACTCTTAATTCTCTTAAGCCGTTTTTTCTTTCACTCAATACAAGATGCTTATTAAAAATTTCCATTCCAATTAAATGAACATTTTGCCTATGAGCAATGACCTCTTTCCAGTTTGAAATTGAGGTTTTATTATCTGGTGTTTCCATTAAGCGGTTATTTTTAGCCTTCCAATTTGTGATGATATAAAACTTATCATTATAATGATCGATACTGTATTCATGATCAAAGTCTCGTGGAGTAAATCTTCTAAATTTACCATTTGGGTTGCTAGCATCTAGAATCTGATAATCACTAATTAATGTGCTGGAATGATATATAATGATGAATTTTCCTGATTTTGATCGATACACACCATTATAGTAGGTCTCATCCTCTTCATGGTAAATCATTTTATCAGGGCTATCATCTCCTACCTTGTGTCTCCAAATCTTTTCACCAAGCAGCGTAGTTTCATTCTTACTAGTATAAAATACTGTTTGGTTATCATTCGCCCAGGCAACGCTTCCAGTGCTATTAGAAATAGTTTTATTCAGGACTTTACCTGTTTCTAAATTTTTGAAATGAACTTCATATATACGCCTACTCAAGGTATCAACACCATATGCCAACCATTTATTATCAGGACTGATAGACCTGCCGCCAATAGCAAAGTAATCGTACCCTTCTGCAAGCTCATTTTCATTAAGGACTATCTCTTCTTTTGCTTCTAATGAGCCTTTTTTTCTACAATGAATTCGATACTCCTTTTTTTCTTCAAAGCGGGAATAGTAATAATAGCCGTTTTTATAATATGGGACAGACTCATCATCTTTTTTGATTCGCGAAACCATTTCATTATAAAGTGTTTTTTGTAATTTTTTTGTATGGGAAAGGTTGGATTGGGTATAATTATTTTCGTTATCAATATAGTCAACAACATCCTGTGTCTGCGAATCGTATGTTTTTGCATTTTTCTGCTCATCGGTAAGACGCATCCAATAATAATTATCAATTCTAGTATCATTGTGCATCGTAAGCTCGAAAGGTTTGATCGAAGCGTCTGGTGGCGTTTTAGATTGATTCATGCAGGCAAAAAAAATTATAGTTATTGACAATAGGAATTTAGTTTTCATTTATATTTTCTCATTGTTGAATTTTAGTTAATAGCTTAGCTGCTGAGTTAATTTTTGCAGCTGCGCGATCTAAGGCTTTAGCAACTTCTTGAATATAGTCCTCCACTTCATTCCATTTTCGCTCTTCAAGGCCTTCTCGAACTCCAGGAAGAGTCTTTACTCCATAGCCGGTATAGTAACCTGGAGCGTAGATCATATTTTTAAACCAATCTCTACGCGGCAAACCTTTTTCACTAATAAAAGCTTGCTCAACATCTTTCAATAGATCATTTAATTCTGATTTTTTTTCAGCGGAAAGTGAGCCTTTTTTATAATTCGATAAAGCTTTCTCATAATTCCATGCGCTATTGGTTAACCTATCGAAGGCATCCTCAAGGGGCTTAAAATCAAAGTCTGGAACCTCTTTAAGTCTATCTGGTGGTGCATACATTTTTTTTGGGTTACTTGCAATTGTAAAGTCATTTTTATCCAATAATTTATTTCTTAATTGAGTATGTTTTTTTATTTCATCAGCCAATTGTTTATTATCATCGATAAATTTTCCGATATTATCAACCATATTCACAAATCTAAACGGTAGAATATCTGCCTCAGATAAACGCAATACCAGGCGTCCATTTACTTTTGCAAGCGTAATACCGTATTTAAAATCGCCATCGTTAAAACGTTTATAAAAATCATATGTATCATATAGTGAGTGATAAGAACCGCCACCACTTTCACCTCCAAAAGCCATATTTAATGAGGGTATCCCAGCGTGATGAAGAAATGCGGTATAGTCAGACCCTGACCCCATTGGATATAATCTCAAATCATCGCGATCTGATTCTTTCTGATCTCTATAGTCTGAAGCATTGTATTCCCTAAGCCGCAATCGTGAACGCAGTCTACTTTCTAAGCTAACTTCATGAACCGGGTCATTAACTTCACGGATTATTTCATTAACAAATTTTTCTAATGAATGCGAACCGCCCATGCTTAAGTAGCCAACACCCGTACCATCCGTATTAATATATACAATCATCTTTTCTTTAATTTCATCCCTATGGTATTCAACCCATTCGGTTGACCCAAGCAGACCTGGCTCCTCTGCATCCCAACCAGCATAGATCAATGAACGCTTTGGGCGCCAACCCGTTTTAATAAGCTCGCCTATAGCTCTAGCCTCTTCCATCAGCGAAACCATTCCGCTTATTGGATCCGAAGCTCCAAAAGCCCATCCATCATGGTGGTTGCCTCGCATAATCCATTCATCAGGGTATACTGAACCTTTTAAGCGGCCAATTGGATGGTATGCGGTTCGAAGACTCCAATCAAATTCAAGATGTAAATTTACTTTAGTTGGGCCTGGGCCAACGTGATACGTAATTGGTAGACCACCCTTCCAGCTATCTGGGACTACGGGTCCTTTTAATGCTTTTAAAAGTGGCAATGCATCTGCATATGAAATCGGCATAACGGGAATTTTCATGATCGTAAGAGCATCTTCTATTGATAAACGCTCCACATCTTTTTTAGCACCATAGCCTGGTGTCAACGCATCTCCAGGGTACATCGGCATATCGACAACTGATCCACTTTGAATACCATATTCCATTCGATAGGGACCTGTAGGATAGACATCACCAACAACGTATCCATCGTTTTTCGGATCTGAATACATTATACATCCAATAGCGCCATTCTCATAGGCTACTTTAGGCTTTATCCCTCTCCAAGAACCTCCATATTTGGCAATAACGATTTTGCCTTTTACATCAATTCCCATTCGTTTTAATTCTTCATAATCTTTTGGAATACCGTAGTTAACAAACACTAATTCAGCAGTAACATTTCCATCAGCAGAAAAAGCATTATAACCGGGTAAAATATTTTCTGTTATATTTGAGGATGCATCCTCTTTTAATCCTGGTTCGAATAATTTTAATTCTACTTGCTCAGGAGCGATCATTTTTAATTTTTTTATTTTAGGAAATGGTACCAATACTTCGAAAGTTTCAATCTCTGATTCAAAGCCCCATTCTTCAAATTTATTTGCGACATATTCAGCATTCTGCTTGCTCCAAGGGGAGCCAACATAGTGGGGCTTTGAAGACATATGCTTCATCCAGTTATCAAGATTTTGAGGGTTCAGAACTTTATCAAAATCAGATTCAAGCTCCAATTGCGATTTACTATCAAGGGCAACATCAAATGTGGAAACCATTTTTAAGCGCGAAAGAGTGCGCTCTGAACTTGGCTGCTGACTGCAACCCACAATGAGCAATAATACTAAATATGAGGATATATATTTTTTCATTAATCGATCTCTTTTAATTTGGGTTTTATACGACTGGAATAGCGCGCCTTTGAAACTACACGGCTTGGATCTTTTCTTAAAATTCGCTGTTCTTCAATTGGAAGGCTTGCAAACTCCATGCATTCTTTTGAGCAGCATCCATTATAAACAACATTGCAATCATCGCACTGAATAAAAAGGATATGGCAAGCATCATTCCCGCAATCAATGTGCGTGTCGGAGGGCTTTTCACATTGATGGCATGAGCCTATAATATCATCAGTAATTGACTCCCCCATCCGATCATCAAATACAAAATTCTTTCCGATAAATTTTGATTTCAGTCCGTTTTTTTCTATTTCATGGGCGTATTGAATAATCCCGCCATCAAGCTGGCTCACATTGTCAAATCCATTCTTTATTAGGTAAGCGCTAGCTTTTTCACATCGTATTCCCCCGGTACAATATAAAAGAATTTCATCTTCTTCGTGGCCTTTTAGCATTTTTTTAACTTCAGGTAATAGCTCGCGCGAGGTATCAACATCAGGTATAAGAGCATTCTTAAATCTACCAACTTCGCTTTCATAATAATTTCTCATATCAACAGCGACTACATTACTTTGTTCTAATTTTTGATTGAATTTTGATGCGTTTAAATGTCTACCCACATTACCCATATCATATTCTGCTGCTTGTACATCGTACGCTACGATTTGATCTTTAATCTTTACGGTTAGCTTATAAAAAGATTGTCCATCCTTAACTGCGCGTTTAACGGGTACGTTGCTTAGGTATTCGTATGAATTTAATTTTTTTCTAAAA
>JAYZHS010000070.1:0-3136 GCA_036166315.1 Fidelibacterota bacterium | reverse complement strand
CGCTTTAACAACAATATCCCGAAGGATCCGCTGCATTATTCGGTATTAGCTCCGGTTTCCCGGAGTTATCCCAATCTCTAGGGTAGGTTGCCTACGTGTTACTCACCCGTTCGCCAGTTTAATAATTTCCCGAAGGAAATGTTCTCCTTGACTTGCATGTATCAAGCACGCCGCCAGCGTTCGTCCTGAGCCAGGATCAAACTCTCCATTGTTGTTTGATTCTGTTTTGTCTTTGTTACTTAAAGTAACGCTCAAATCCATTTACTGGACCACGCATACCAATTATCAAAAAACTTTGTTTTGCTGTCGAAAACAGCCTGCTAAACTAACTCAACTTATAGAGGGTTAGCAAATAGTATTTTGATTAATTTAAAAAAAATTGATAGCAGGTTAAATTAATGGCTTTGCTGAAGGGTGTTTATTTGATTAGGAATTCTGGTTTTGGGTAATCCATAAAGCGAGTAATTGTTAATTTAGATGTTACCCTTCCAGTGAAGCGAAGAACTAATTTTTTGTTTGCTTCATCGATGTCCTTAACTGATTTCCAGCCGCTAGCAAACTGCAATCCCAATGCTACAAGAATTGGAGTTGCAATAAGAATTGAATTTTTTTGTGTGGTGCTCATACTTTTTGGTATAAAGTAATTACTAGAAGTTGATGGTTCATTGTCTAACAAATTTAATCCTTTATCCAAAGGAATATTTTTTTGTTTATTATTTGCAAATAAAATCTCTCCATTTTTCACATTTGAACTTGAAGATAAAACAGCAGAGTAAAGCAAGATAGTTGACGTTATTAATCCTATTGCATTTTCTTTTTGATCTAAATAAACAAATCCGCCTCCTGGGAAAAGTGATGAGAGCAATGCTGGAGTTTTCGTTTTAAGTGGGGCATTCTCAGCGGTCTTGATTGCTCTATACCAAGGTTTGATTAGTTTTGTGTAGTGGTTATGGTCAAAAATTGATTCAGCAGCTTGAAATGATCGTCTGGATTGTTCCCATTCAAGTTTTTCAAAATGTGCGTACGCTCTAAAAATCATTTCATAAGGATCTTTAGATTCATTGGTTTTTTCAATTATTAAATCATAATTCTTATTTGATAAATCAATAAAGAGAATTTGATATTTAGCTGCATTTGAATTCGCACCATCAAGTTCGCTTTTTTCTATGATTCTATTATAGTAGTTCCTGGCTAAATCCCAGTTTTCCATATTCTCATAACTTTTAGCAATTTGGAAATAAGTTGCTATTTCAAGCTCATCTTTAGGATATTTATATAAGAATTGGAAATAACCTAAAAGCGCGCGCTCATAAAAACCTTCGTTATAAAGAAAATTTGTATAGCTTACAAGTTCTTGACGTTGAAATGAGGTAAAATCCTTCCATTCTTCCTTTATATCTTCAACGTCTAAATATTGCTGTTGACTAAAAAGGCCTTGCAATAAAACAAGGGCAAGGATTAAAACAATAAAATTTCTAAATCTTATCATAAGTCAATTAGGCAGTACGTCTATGCCGGCGAAAGAGTGGAGCTTTACCACTTCTAACAAAATCTTTGGTAATTGTAATTTTTGCAACATGATCTTCTGAGTACTCCGGGAGGTTAAACATTAAATCAAGCATAGTTGATTCCATAACAGATCTAAGCGCTCTTGCTCCTGATTTATAATCTGAAGCAAGTTTAATAATTTCAATCAAGGCTTCTTTACGAAACTCTAATTTAATATTCTCCATCCTAAAAAGTTTTTGATATTGCTTTACAAGAGAGTTTTTAGGTTCCATCAACACTTTTAGCATACTACCCTGATCAAGACTATCAAGGGTCGACACAACAGGTAATCGACCAATTAATTCAGGGATAAAACCATATTGAATTAGATCTATCGGTAGAACCTTTTTCAAAAATTCATCATCTTTAAATTCGCCTTTTAATGACTTTCCAAAACCAATTTCAGATGAATTAATTCTTTTACCAATTATTTCAGATAGACCATCAAAAGAACCTCCGCAAATAAATAAAATATTTTTTGTATCTATTGAAATAAGGTTTTGTTCAGGGTGTTTTCTTCCTCCTTTAGGGGGACTTTGCGCAATAGTACCTTCCAAAATTTTTAGCAATGCCTGCTGCACGCCTTCACCTGAAACATCTCGCGTTATCGAAGGGCTAGTTGTTTTACGGCCTACCTTATCGATCTCATCAATATAGATAATTCCTGATTGCGCCTTATAGATATCATAGTTTGCTATCTGAAGCAATCTAACAAGAATATTTTCAACATCTTCACCAACATATCCAGCTTCCGTAAGCGTTGTTGCATCAGCAATAGCAAAAGGTACTTCCAATAATTTTGCTAATGTTTCAGCAATCAATGTTTTGCCTGTTCCAGTGGGTCCGATAATAAGGATATTGCTTTTATCAAGCTCCACATTGTCTTTCGATGAATCGGATAAAATTCTTTTATAATGATTGTAAACAGCCACAGAAAGTGACCGTTTGGCTCTATCCTGCCCGATTACATATTGATCAAGATATTTTTTAATTTCACTTGGCCTAATAAAAGAAGATTTATCTCCTTTTTTCGTTGTTTTTTTAGAGCCAATTGGAGATGGGATTTGAGATGATCTCATTATTTCCTTTTATCAAGTATGGTATCAATGATTCCATAACCTTTTGCTTCATGTGCGCTCATGAAGAAATTTCTGTCCGTATCTTTTTCAATCTTTTTTAGAGTCTGTTTCGTATTTTTAGAAAGAATAGAGTTTAGATTTTTCCTTAATCTTAAAATCTCATCTGATAAAATTTTAATGTCAGAAGCCTGGCCCTCAGCACCGCCGAGTGGTTGATGGATCATAATTCTTGAATTTGGCAAAGCGGATCTTTTTCCTGGAGTGCCTCCTGACAAGAGAAATGCCGCCATACTAGCTGCTTGCCCCATACAGATTGTTGCTACATCAGGTTTAATATAATTCATCGTATCGTATATGCCCATCCCAGAAGTAATAATACCTCCCGGTGAGTTTATATAAAGATATATATCCTTTTCACTATCATCAGCTTCAAGAAAGAGTAATTGTGCAATAACTAATGATGCGACATTGTCATCAATGGGCGTACCAAGAAAAACTATTCTTTCCTT
>JAYZHS010000069.1:0-9867 GCA_036166315.1 Fidelibacterota bacterium | reverse complement strand
AAAGGTTCACTTAGTTGGGATCATGAACAAAACCTAGGAGCTGTAGGTGTTACAGGAACAAGCGCTGCAAATTTAATAGCTCAAAAATCAGATCTTGTTATTTGCATTGGAACTAGGCTCTCGGATTTCACAACCGCATCAAAAACTTTATTTAAAAATCCAGGTGTTTTGTTTTTAAGTATAAACGTCTCTTCATTAGATGCGCATAAGCATTCTTCTTTTTCATTAATCGGGGATGCCAAAGTATGCCTTGAGGACTTTCATAAAAAATTAAAACAAGAAAACTTTAGTGTTTCTAAAAAATACAAAAGTGATATTTCTAAGTTAAAAAAATCATGGAATGAGGAAGTTGATAGAATATTTCTTTTAGAGAACAAGCCATTAATTAGTCAAGGTGAAGTTATTGGTGTAGTATCAAACTTTATGAATGAAGATGATACAGTAGTCGGAGCAGCAGGAAGTTTACCAGGTGATATGCATAAACTTTGGCGCACAAAAAATGGAAGTCAGTATCACATGGAATATGGCTATTCGTGTATGGGTTATGAAATCGCTGGTGGACTTGGCATTCAGATGGCGAAAGAAAAAGGTGATGTATTTGTAATGATCGGAGACGGCTCTTATCTGATGATGAATTCTGAAATTGTGACAGCAGTACAAGAAAATCAAAAACTTATAATTATACTAGTTAATAACCATGGTTTCGGAAGTATAAATAATCTCTCTTTGAGTTTAGGTAGCGAAGGATTTGGCAATCAATATAGAAAGAGGGACGTTAATTCTGGCGATTATAATGGAGATAAAATTCATATTGATTATTGCGAACATGCAAAGTCTATGGGTATAGATGCAATCAATGTTCAAACAAAAAACGAACTTGAAAATGCCCTTATTGTAGCTAGAAAAAATACTAAATCAACATTAATAGAAGTGCTTGTTGATGTAAATGTTCGAGTTCCTGGTTATGAAGCGTGGTGGGATGTCCCAGTCGCCGAAGTTTCAAAATCTGAAAAAGTTAATAGGGTAAGAGAAGAATATGATGAACAAATAAAAAAAGAGAGAGACTTTTAATTTGATTAATGAAAATATACGAATTGGAATTGCACCAATTAACTGGAGCAATGATGATATGCATGAAGTTGGTGGGCACTATTCTCTTGATACTATTTTATCTGAAATGACGGAGGCTGGTTATAAGGGCACAGAGATAGGAAACAAATTTCCTTCTACTTCTTTAGCCATTAAAAAAGAATTAGAGAAATATGATTTAGCCCTTGCTTCATCTTGGCATTCTACATTTTTTTTAACAAAGAATCTTGATAGTGAAATTGAAAATATTAAAAAAAAATGTGCTCTTCTAAGCGAAGCGGGAGCAAATATAATTAATGTTGCGGAATGCTCTAAATCTATACATAGCGAAATCAATATTGCTCTTGATTCTAAGCCTGTATGTAACAATCAAGAATATGATATTCTATCAAATTCGTTAAATAAAGCTGGAGAGGTTTGTGAAGCTCATGGGGTAGAGCTAGCCTTTCATCATCATATGGGAACGTATATTCAAAATGAAGAAGAAATAGAGATATTATTATCAAAAACAGATCCTAATTTTGTACATCTATGCGCCGACACGGGACATTTACTATTTGCGGGAGCTGACCCTGTTGAGTTTTTTCAAAAGCACATAAACCGTATTAAACACATTCATTTTAAGGATATAAGACCTAGTATTTTTAACAACATAAATCCAAAAAAAGAATCATTTTTAAGGCTAGTGTTAAAAGGAATTTTTACAGTACCTGGCGATGGGTGTATTGATTTTATAACTATTGGTAATAATTTAAAGAACTCTGGTTACAAAGGATGGATAATCGTAGAAGCTGAACAAGATCCTGAAAAAGCTAATCCGCTAGAGTATGCATTATTATCAAAGAAATATCTTGAGAAAATTTGGAGTAATTAAATGGGGCAAAAAACAAAAATGCAACAAACAACTGATTGCGGTTCTGATTGGTGGAATGATTCAAATGACCACGCTGAGCTGCAGCATGCATTTGATGAAGGAGCGGTAGGTGCAACTTCAAATCCTGTAATTACTTATCAAAGTGTTAAAAACCACCCAGATGTATGGATTCCTGAAATCGATGACATGATCTTAAAAAATCAACAAGCATCAGAAGACGATATTCTATGGTTATTATGTGATAAAGTTGGTCAAAAAGCGGCGAAAATATTACGACCTGTTTATGAAATGACGAATAAACAAAAAGGGAAATTGTCTTTACAGGTAAACCCTAAATATTATAGAAATGCTGATGCAATGTTTAAACAAGGAAAATATTTAGCTTCTCTTGCTCCAAACATTGCAATTAAATGCCCTGCTTTACCAGCAGGGATTAAAGCAATGGAGATGCTGACTGCAGTTGGGATAACTGTAAATGCCACAGTTAGTTTTACTGTACCTCAAGCGGTTAAAGTAGCAGAAGCTATTGAGAGAGGATTAGAAAAAGCTGAAAAAAATGGCATAGATACAACAAACGTAACTCCGTATGTTACAATAATGGTTGGTAGGATAGACGATCACTTAAAAAGAATAAGGGAATCAAAGGGGGTTAATGTAGACCCAGAAATAATTGACTGGGCATCTATAGCAATTTTTAAAAATGCTTATAGAATTTTTAAAGAAAAAAATTATAAATCTAAGCTTTTAGCTGCTGCGTTTAGATGTGATTTACACTGGAAAGAAATTGTAGGCGGAGATATCATTATAAGTATGCCCTATGAATGGTGGAATAAATTTAATGCTTCTGATGTTGATGTAAAGCACAGGATTGATGAACCAGTTGATGAGAAAACGGTTAGTCTTTTAAAAGATAATTTTGAAGATTTTAATAAAGCATATGATGAAAGTGGAATGACAGAAAGTGAATTTGAATCTTTTGGTGCGTCTGTTCACACTATGCAAACATTTTTAGAAGGATATGATGAGTTTGTTGCATTAATTCGTAGTAGAATGATTATAGGTAATTAAAGAGGAAATTATGAGTTTAATTAAACCCTATCGGAATGGATTTCAAAAAGGGTTCAATTCCTATCCGGGCACCAACGAAAAAACAGGAATAGAATTTGAAATTTTAATTACAGATAAAGATGAAGAGCATAAGTTTGGAGAAAAAGAAAATGAAATTGCGATTGTAGCAATAGATGGAGTAGGTGAAATTTTTTTTGATAACACAGTTATATCTTTTAATAGATCTAATTGGATTGATATTGACCCCACCGTAATTCATTTATCACCTGGCGAGAAAGTCAAAATCAAATCTACTGCACAGTCTCGATTTGCGGTTATTAAAACAAGCAACGATCTTAGTTTTAAAGGGAAGGTCTACCAACCTTCTGATATTGATACAGAACATCGTGGAAAAGATCAGCTAGATGATACATGTTATAGACTAGTTCGTTTAGCTTTTGATGATACTATTTCTCCAAAAGAAGCTAAACTTGTAGTTGGAGAGGTGTTGAATTTTCCAGGAAAATGGAGCAGCTATCCTCCACATCATCATCCTCAATCTGAGATTTATTATTATGAGCTTTCACCAGATTGGGGTTATGGGCATGGCGAATTAGGTGAAGATGTATTTAAAATAAAAAATGGTGATTTGCTTACCATTACAAAAAGCAGAACCCATAGTCAAACCTCAGCACCTGGGTTTCATATGTATTATTTATGGGCCATAAGGCATGATGATAAAAAGAGGTACGATGGGTTTACGTATGTAAAATCTTTTGAAAATATGTTGGAGTAGAAATTGAATATTTATAATTACATTAAAGTAATTTCCCTTAGCTTGCTTGTCTTAAGTCTTATAAAGGCTGATGAAATTGAATACTATTGGTCTGGTGCTGTTACATCTAAGAGCGCTGTAATATCTTTCGCAACTGATAAGGAAGCTAGAATTAAGATTCAGTATAGTGAGAGTAAAAACTTTAAAAAAAATAAAAGGTATACTAAGGCGATATCAACAAATGAAAAATCTCATTACTTTGCAAAAGAACAACTAATAAAACTAAAACCTAATCAAACATACTACTACAGGTTTAACATTAATGGAACATTAAAAAAAGACCAAGTCGGAAAGTTTAAAACTCACAGCGATAAACCTTTTTCGTATAAAGTAACGATGGCAACATGCGCTACTACGGGGTCTAATAATCCGGTATTTGACCGAATAAGAGAAGAGGGTTCGCAGTTTTATTTAATGCTGGGGGACTTTCATTACGGGGATATACGAAGAGATTGTGAGGACAATTTTCTAGCATATTTTCGTGCTACTCTTGGCTCAAAAAAACAATCAAGGTTGTATAACAATATTCCGATAGCCTATATGTGGGATGACCATGACTATGGACCAAACAATAGCGCTGGGCTTTCTCCAAATGGAGATGGTAAGGTTGCTTGTCAATCAGAAGCAAGGCAGGCATATAAGAATTATGTACCGCATTACCCTCTAGCTTTTCAACAGAAAGGGAAAGTTATATCACAAGTTTTCAATGTCGGTAGAGTAACTTATTTACTAACCGATTTACGCTCTGAAAAAAGAAGACCACTGTTTCAAGGCGATTGCGAAAATCCTGATTCACCAAATTGTAAGAAAATAAAAGATGGTTCTAATTTTGGATCTGATGAGCATCTAAACTGGTTTAAAGATCAATTATTAATTGCAAAAGCAAATAATAATGCTGTTGTTTGGCATTCAAGCTTCCCCTATTTGAGTGCTCCAGATGTAAGTACTTTTAATTGTGAACAAAGCGAAATTATCAAGACAAGTAAAGGTTTTGAGTGTGATGACCATGACAATTGGGGGTGGTATCCTGAGGAAAGAACAGGCATTGCAAATTTTATCAAAAAGAATAATATACCGGTTTGTATAGTTAGTGGAGATGCCCATATGGCGGCAATTGATGATGGTACAAATAGTGATTATGCAATAGACGGTGGTGCACCAATTCCGATTTTCCACGCAGGTCCTTTAGACAGAAAGCCAAGTATCAAAGGCGGGCCATACTCGCATGGTGTTAGCGGTGTCCGTGGTCAATATGGTATTATGGAGGTTATTGATAATGGAGGAGATAATATATGTATTCAATGGAAGGTAAAAAATTCAAAAGGTGAGTATGTTAAAAATACAGAAGGTAAATTACTTGAGTATGATTTTTGTTTTGAAGTGGGAGATTAGTAGCTATTAATATTTTAGATTTTTTTAAAGCAGGTGTTGATCAGCCTATTATTACTGATGCTGATCAGATAAAAAGCAGATACTCAAAGTATCGTAAGGAGATTCTTGCTGCGATTATTACGCTTTATGGATTTGGGTATACTTGTAGACTAGCTCTTTCTGTTGTTAAGAAACCATTAATAGATGGTGGCCTTTTTTCAATTGTTGATCTTGGTTTGGTTGGGTCTGCCTATTTTTATGGTTATGCATTAGGAAAGTTTTTAAATGGATTTCTGGCTGATTATGCAAATATAAAAAGATTTTTCACATTTGGTTTGATTACTTCTGGGGCTATTAATATATCAATGGGTTTAAATCAATCCCTAACGCTATGGATCATTTTTTGGTTTTTAAATGGATGGGTTCAGGGAATTGGCGCTCCATCATGTGCAATTGCCTTAACAAATTGGTTTAGTCCAAAAGAAAGAGGATGGTATTATGGGCTATGGAGCACAGCCCATGCAATAGGAGAGGGTCTTACATTTATTGGTACAGCCGCTCTTGTTGATTATTTTTCATGGCATGCAGGATTTATTGGGCCTGGAATTTCATTGATATTAATCACTGTTGCTGGATATCGATTCTTACAGGACCGGCCAGAAACTTTAGGCCTTCCGAGTGTTACTGATTGGAAAAATGAAGAGAGTGTTAAAAAGGTCTCTAAAAATTTCAAAGAGGTTTTAAATAATCAATTAAAAATTATAAGATATCCATCTATATGGATTTTAGGATTAGCTAGTGCAACAATGTATGTTACTAGATATGCCATAAACAGCTGGGGTGTTTTGTATTTGCAAGAAGGCAGAGGATATTCTTTGATTGAAGCAGGGGGTTTGGTTGGTTTAAACACATTTACTGGAATTATTGGCTGTGTTGCGTATGGTTATATATCAGATAAATATTTTGGTGCGCGTAGGCCTCCAGTCACATTAATCTTTGGTATAGCAGAAATCGGTTCATTGTTTTTGATATTTTACGGACCACAGTCGACCTTAGTTCTTACGATAGCCTTCATCATTTATGGCTTTTCATTAAGCGGACTTCTAGCAGTTCTTGGTGGACTTTTTGCTATTGATATTGCTCCGAAAAATATCACTGGAGCTGCCATGGGATTCATTGGTTTGTTTAGTTATATAGGAGCTGCGATACAAGAAAAAGTCAGTAGCGTGTTAATAAAAAGTACTCAACCAGATGTAAACTCTGCAATAGTATATGACTTTGATTCTGTAATTATTTTCTGGATATCTGCATCTGTGGTATCCTTTTTTCTTTCCTTGTCTTTATGGAATCATAAAATCAAGGACTAATTATTTTCCAATTTAAGTTACATTTTTTATTTATTTTCGCCTTGTTAGCTTTTGAAATTGGATTTTCAAATAATAATATTATAGGAGCACATTCTCATAATGATTATAAAAATGAATATCCTTTAGATGCTGCTTTTAAGCATAAGTTTAAAAGTATAGAGGTTGACATTTTTTTATTAAGAAATAAATTATATGTTGGTCATAGTTGGCTTGAATTGAGAAAAACAAAAACGATTGAAAAAATGTATTTAGACCCTTTGTGGGAAATATATAAAGCGAATAATAAATCAGTTTATAGTAAGAATTCAGTATACTTATTAGTAGATATAAAAACTAATGCCTTAAAGACATATAAGGTTTTAGAAAATATATTAAAAAAATATAAACCAATGCTGACTCATGTTACTTCAGATTCTATTTTTGAAGAAGCTGTTACAATTATATTATCTGGTAATCGGCCACCCATAGATTATTTTGATGACTATGAATACAGGAATGTATTTATTGATGGGAGATTAGGTGATATCGGTACGGGCATATCATATAAGATAATGCCTTTAATTAGCTCTGATTGGGAACAAACTTTTACTTGGGATGGCACCGGAATATTTCCATCAACTCAATATGAGATTCTTAGTGAATTAGTAAAAAGTGTACACCTTGAGAAAAAAGAAATTAGATTTTGGGGATCACCCGATAATCAAAACACTTGGAGAACATTGTTATTAGCTGATGTTGATCTAATTAATACAGATAATATTGAACAGCTTAAAAAATTTATTACTTTAAAAAATAGTGAGAAGGATAATATAAATGACTGAAATAAAAATTCAAGATTTTGAATCTTATGGGAATTGGATAAATAATCAGGATGAGAGTGCTGGTAATGTTGAGAGTATAAATGTTATATCGCCATATTTTGACAAAAAAATTGCTTCAATCCCGGCATCAAATTCAGAGCATCTTGATTCTGCAGTAGAAGCAGCTAGTGCTGCTTTTTTAAATTGGTCTCGAACAAACATTCGTGATAGAGCTCAGATTATGTCTCGCTTTAAATCTATTATTGAAAATGATATTGAAAATTTAGCAACTGTCATTGCTTTGGATAATGGTAAGACCATTGAAGATGCTATTGGTAGCATTAAAAGAGGTGTCGAGGTTATTGACTTTGCTGTTTCAATGCCTAATGTTTTGAAAGGAGAATCTTCAGAAGTTTCACCTGGGATTAATTGTGTTATGACCCATGAGCCCATCGGGGTTGTTTCTGGTATAACCCCATTTAATTTTCCTGTAATGGTTCCCCTGTGGATGATCCCATTAGCTATAACCGCGGGTAACACATTTATTTTAAAACCATCTGAGCAGACTCCCTTAGCTGCTATAAAGTTAGCTGAATATTTAGAAAAAGCAGGTCTTCCTAAAGGGGTTTTTAATGTTGTTCATGGCTCCAAAGATATTGTAGAAGCAATTTGCGATCACCCAAAAATTAAAGCGGTTGCATTTGTTGGATCTTCAAAAGTTGCTGAAATTGTTTATAGCAGATCAACTCAGAAAAAGAAAAGAGCTATATGTTTAGGGGGCGCTAAAAACCATATGATTGTAGTACCAGATGCTGACGTTGATTCTACGGCAAAAGGATTACTCGCAAGTTCAATGGGTAGTGCTGGACAACGTTGCATGGCTGCTAGCGTTGCTGTAGGTGTGGAAGATGTTGATCATATTATTGATCAATTAATTAATGAAGCTAATCAATTCAAGCTTGGGAGAGATATGGGCACCATTATAAGCAAGGCTTCTTTAGACCGTATAACTAATTATATTAATGAAGCAGAAAAAATGGGCGCAAAAGTTTTACTTGATGGTAGAAATGCTAAAGTGCCTTCTGAATACAGTTCTGGCTATTGGATTGGGCCTACAATACTTGACTATGTTAACCCGGACTGGGCATGTGCAACTGATGAAATATTTGGTCCGGTACTATCAATAATTAGAGTGCCTACAATTGAAAAAGCTATGGAGATTGAAAATAATTCTCAGTATGGTAATGCTGCTGCAGTTTTTACTACCTCTGGCGAGATAGCTAAAATTGTCACTGATAGTGCATCTTCAGGGATGGTTGGTATAAATATTGGAGTACCAGTCCCTAGAGACCCTTTTAGTTTTGGTGGCTGGAATGAGTCTAAATATGGACATGGTGACATAACAGGAGTGAGCGGAGTTAATTTTTGGACTAATTTAAAAAAGACTACTTCACGATGGCCTGAGTCATCGCAAGAATGGAAGAAGTATTTTTAGTTAGTTTAATAAGTTAAACATTTCTTCGTTTATTGATTTATTTAAATTTTTTGATGTGTCTCTTATTGCAGTGTCTAGATCAGTGTTTTTGGGTGTGATTTGATTTGCAATAGTTAAACCAGGGAGATTCAGATGAGAAAGATCTTTTTTTAGTTTGCCTGTAAATGCTATTACAGGAGTTGAATATTTTTTACCAAGATCAGCTACATGTTTTAATAATTTACCATACTGAGTTTGCTCATCTATGCAGCCCTCGCCTGTAATGATATAGTCATAGCTCCCTTTTTTAATTTTGCCTTTTAAGTTTAACAATTTTGATATCAATTTAAATCCACCTTCGAATTCAGCGTTTAAAAAACTTAGCGCTGCAAACCCAACTCCTCCTGCAGCACCAGCCCCATCATGTTTGGTATAGTCTCTTCCAAATTCTTTTGTTACAATTTTTGAGAAATGAATTACGTTTTTTTCAAGCTCAAGTAACTCTTTATCAGAAGCACCTTTCTGTTTACCAAATGTTTGTGTAGCTCCATTAGGGCCAATTAAAGGATTTGCCACATCACACGCTACAATACATTTTATTTTCTTAATACTATTATATATGGGACTTTTTTCTATTTTATATATTTTATTTAAGTTTTTTACGGATGCTGCTAATTTTTTATTTCCATAATCCCTAAAAGAGAATCCAAGTGCATCAAGCATTCCAATTCCGACATCGTTTGTAGCGCTTCCTCCAATAAATAATATTATTTTTTTTACTCCTTCAGAAATAATGTTCTCAATTAATTGTCCTGTCCCATAGCTAGTAGTTTTTGTAGGGTTTCTAAGTTCTATTGGTACCAATTGGATTCCTGAAGCTTGAGCCAATTCTATTATTCCAGTTTTTGTTTTTTTATTTATACAGTATGTGGCTTTTACTAACTTATTTATTGGGTTTTTCACCAACATAGTTTTAAAAGTGTAATCTTTAATTAGTTTAAAAGAGTCTA
>JAYZHS010000068.1:0-45882 GCA_036166315.1 Fidelibacterota bacterium | reverse complement strand
TTTTTAACTACGGGGCATCACTTGCTCTCAAAAGACCGCTCGATTACGATGACGCCGCTGAAGATAAATCATTTAGAATGCTTGTTTATGGGGATAGTGAAAAAGTTGATGGCCAAACCTATGAAATGGGGCTCAGAGCTGGTATGGAGCTAGGAGTCATGCGGTTCAAAGGTTGGTACTACACCGGTAAATTGATTGATGATGAAGACTGGAAAAAAAGATTGCATTACGATTTTGATTATTACGCAACTGTTGAACCTGATACGGTCTTATCGAAGGATGCCAATATTGACCATTCATGGTTTGGCTTTAGAGGTGAGATCAATGTGGTGAATTCATTATTCAGAGCTGAAGCCATTGGTTCTGTGGATGGGTTTTTAAAACGCGGAGGATTTTATTTTGAGGGCAGTTCTAAAGTACAAAAAAATCTTTTATTATTAGCTCGCTATGGTGAGTTAAGGATCGATCCCAGTGGTAGTGATTTCTTCCCCATGTTAAAAGATCCTCAAACATGGGACAGAAAACTATTAACACTAGCTTCGATCTATAACTTGACAGATTATGCAAAATTAAAAGTTGAATATTACTTTCTTGGTGAAGTTACTGGTGATACTCAAGAAATTGCTGATGATGAAGGCAGGAAGCCACAATATGAAGTTAAAGACAATCAGTTACTTGTTCAATTTGAACTCAACTTCTAACGTTAAATTAACACCTCATTAATAATTTATTTAAATAGAGCGCTTAAAATATTTCAAATGATTATAGGAGAAAATTTTAAAATGATCAGAAAACTATTACTAGGAATAAGTTTATCCCTTGCTTTTCTTTTAACTTCCTGCGAAGATAAGGTAGCCGAAGAAAAGCTTGTTGTGGATAATTTTGGCATTACCCTTGTTGACAAAATCACGACTGGCGATGGGTCTCAATCGCAACCTGAGCTCATACGATTCATCAACAAAGATCTTGGTGTAATTGTAAACTCTAAGCAGAATACAGTAGATTTTATAAATATCACATCAACCAGCATATCTATGAGCGGTCAAAGCGTTCAAATAACCAATGACGCTGATGCAGATGCCTCATCTATCGATGTAAGTGTAGATGAATCTATTTTAGCGGTGGTTGTTTCTAAAGGTGCTTGTAAAAGGGGTGAACTCTATCTAATCAATACTTCTAGTCTGCAAAAATCAGGTCCTTATGAGCTTGGGTACAATCCAGATGCTGTTGATATTGCTGTTGATAATAAATATGTGGTGGTCGTTAATGAATTTGATTATGAAGATGGCGTTGATGGCGGATGCGATAACTTAGGATTTCCAGGAGTTTCCATTTACGATATTAGTTCGGGAATTGATAAAGCGGTACTAGTAAAAGATATGAAGATATCACATACTGGATCTAATGGAAATCTTGCTGAGCCTGAAGGTGTGAAGATCGCACCTAACGGAACAACGGTTTACATGACGCTTCAAGAATCAAATGAGTTGGGCTGGTTTTCAATAAATAATCCCCCTGATGTCCTTGTGGATAAGGTTACCTTCACAAATCCTGAACATGAACCAGATGGAATATGGGTTAATTCTGATGGTACCTTGATCTGCACTGCAGGTGAATACGATGGCACTATTGGAGTTCACCAGCTTGACTCATCAGGAAAACCATCTACTCAAAGCTATATAAGAATGGCTGAAGATCTACCTAGTAACTGGGATTGGGAAGACAAGCGAAAAGGGATTGAGCCTGAGGAAGTAGTAATCGTTGAAGCGGGTGGAAAAGTTTTTGTCCTAACAACCCTTCAAGATGCTGGAGCGGTGGTTGTTTATGATATTACAGATCCAAACAATCCAAAGTACGATTCAGGATCAATTACAGAAATGAATGATTATACTTCTGGGTCAGGTGGAACAAGTGAGGGAGAGCCTGAAGGCCTTGCTTACAAAGATGGGTACGTACTAGTATCAAATACGGAAGATCCTTCTGTTGCTCTTTTGAAATCATCTTGGGCTAAGTAGAGCAGGATAATAGTTTTCAATAAAAAAAGGCCGGAATATTTCCGGCCTTTTTTTATTGAATATATCAGGTTAAATGATTACTCATGAGCCTTTAGCTTATTTAAAAGCTCATATTGCTCTCTGCTCAAGTCATCAAACCTTGTATTAAAAAGCGAGATATTATAAACAGGCGATTCTTTTGACCACTTCTTAGGCTTTAGATTTTTCCTATTAGAATAATTGATATTTGATAACACATATCTAATGGCATTGAGTCTCGCTATCATTTTATTATCAGAATTAATTACAACCCATGGCGCATCAACAGTAGAAGTTTTTTCAAACATTTGCTCTTTATAGTCTGTCAATAGCTGCCAATTTTTATGAGCCTTCCAATCGTTTGAGGATAGTTTCCAATATTTTAAGTCATGATCTTTTCTAAATTGAAAACGTAATTTTTGATTTTCTTTAGAAATAGATAAATAAATTTTAATTAAGATAATACCGCTATCAATAAGTCCTTTTTCCCAGGCATTAACTTTTTTCATAAAGTATTTGTATTGGCTTTCTGTGCAATAACCCATTGCAGGCTGAATTATAGCTCTTGAATACCAACTGCGGTCAAAAAAAACGATAGTTCCTTGATTTGGGAGTTTCTTTTCCCAAGTTTTAAACCAATTTTTTTCTTGTTTTTTACTTGGCACTCCAAGCTCAACAATCTTGATTGCTTTAGGCATTAAGTTTTCAATGAATCTTTTTATCGTTGAGCCTTTTCCAGCCGCATCTCTGCCTTCAAGTAAAATAGCGATTCTCTGACCAGATTGAATTGTCCATTCCTGTAATTTAAGCAACTCAATCTGCAGGCGTCTTTTTTCTTTTTGATACTGCTGGTTATTTAGCTCAGAATATTCTGTTCTATTATAAATTATCATAATTAGTTTAAAAAATTAAAAGTTGCTTACCTCGTTATCTACAATATATAAAAATGAAATGAAATATTTTACTATTTTTGATTTATATAAGATTTAATGCCGCTGGCTAAAGATGTGCTCTCAATATTATATCCAATAGATCTGAGTTTATCCATATCAGCGCAAGTATATGCCTGGTAGTTCAATATTAGGTCTTTTGGAAAAGGTATATATTTGATCGCTTTTGCTAGCTTTTCTTCTAAAAATATCTCTGCTAATTCATTAAAAGTACTTGTAGTTCCTGAACCAATATTATAGATACCTGATTTAAATTTCTTGTTCATCATAAACAATGTCATATCAATAGCGTCATCAATATACACAAAATCTCTTTTCTGCTCTCCGGGGCCAACCCCATGCGATGAATCAAAAAGTTTTATTTCAGAACTAGTTTTTAATTGATCAAGAAAATGGCATACTACGCTTGCCATCCTACCCTTATGCGCTTCGCCAGGTCCATATACATTAAAATATTTAAGACCTGCCCAAAAATTTGGTGCATTATTTTGTGATAATGCCCATTCATCAAAATCCTGTTTGCTTTGACCGTATTCATTAAGGGGTTTGAGATTGGTGATTAAATCATGCCTATCTGAAAAACCATTCATTCCATCACCGTATGTTGCTGCACTACTGGCATAAATGAATTCAGCATCAGCCTCAATACAATACTGCCATATTTTTTGAGAGTAGACTACGTTATTTTGTGTTAGATATTTATAATTTCTTTCAAGGGTATCAGAGCACGCTCCAAGATGGAATACTGAACTTATTTTTTGATTTTTACTTTTCTTAATCCAAGATAAAAAATCATTAATTCCTATGAGCTCATAATGCTTGATTTGATCAATATTATCTTTTTTTAATGGATGATTTATATCATCAACCAATATTAAATCATTTCTACCAATATCGTTTAGCTTTTTTGCCAAATTAGACCCAATAAATCCCGCAGCTCCTGTAATTATAATCATGATTATTTATAAGATAATTTTAAATACTAACTTTCGAATGAATTTTATATACAATATTATAATACGACCTTAATATATTATCAATATGAAGAATCAATTAAATAAAGCAATTATTATTGCTGCCAAAATACATAAAGGGAAAAAAGGGCGCAATCGTGAGCCTGCTATTATGCACCCTATTCGAGTAATGGGAATGATGAATGATAATAACTCGCGAACAGTGGCTGTCTTACATGACGTTGTTGAGTCTGGGAAAATCTCAATACCCGAATTAAAACAGGCAGGATTTAATAAAAAAATATGTAAAGCAGTAGATTTGTTATCTAGAAGAAAAGGTGAAAAATATAATCATTACATCGATCGATTAAAGGATAATAATCTTGCTGTAACTGTAAAGTTAGCTGATTTAATTGATAACTTTTCTAGGAGGAAAGGATACAAGAAGGCTTCAAAAGTTGACTTGCAAAAAATTAAAAAATATAAGAAAGCTTACAAAAGATTAACGGGGGAAAAATTACAGATAAATTAAACCGCTTTTATTTTTTTAACATTTTGATCATTTGAAAAGTCAATTTCTCCCATGTAAATCTTTCAGAAACCCTATCTTTTCCTTGTTTAACCAAATTCATTCTATAGTCTTCATCTGAAAACATTTTCTTTATTGCTGATGCTATCTCCGGCGGACTATCTGATGAGACTAATAATCCATTTACTTCATTCTCTACAGCATCTGGAATTCCACCTTCATAACTCCCAATAACAGGGCAGCCACAAGCGTTTGCTTCTAAAAATGTGATTCCAAAACCTTCGCTATCTCCTGTTTCATGTAAATTTCTACTTGGCATAACGTAAACCTTGCTTATCGAGTATATCTTTTTTAAATCTTTATCTGGTAAGAAATCAATAAATGTTACATGCTTTTGAAGGGAGAGCTCACCAACTAATTTATTAAGTGAACTAAAATAAGAATCTTCTTTGCGATGTGGACCAGCAATAATATAATGTGCTTTAGGAAATTGTGATAAGACATCAGGCAGGGCTCTTAAAACATCATCATGTGCTTTCCTCTTAATAATTCTAGCTAGAGTCAGAATTAAATCTGAATTCTGTGGGATTTTATATTTATTGTAAAAATCAGCTTCAACCTCAGTTTGGTAAAACCTATTTGTATCCACTCCATTAGGTAAGAATTTTACATGGCTCGTATCGATATCCTTTAATTTATTTTTAATTTCATCTCTGGTAAATCGACTAACGGCTAATACTATATCAGAAGAAGAAATAACATTATTAATAACTTTTAATTCACTTGACGACTTTATGCGTGTTATTTCAAGGCCATGCGCTACAACTATCATTTTACTTTTTGGAAATCTTTTTTTTAAGAAATTAAATGGTTTTGCCATTTCCCAAGTTGTCGCAATAAAAATTGTATCATTATTTTTTCTTAAAATTTTCCACATATAATAAGCTGAGTAAAAGCGATGAAATTCATGCCAGTTTCTTCCATACATTGGGTAAATTTCAAAATTCTCATCTCTATGAGTTTCTAGATCAAGGTCTTTACGATGTCTAGCATATACAGAGGTTTTATAGCCAAGATTTGGGAGTTCCTTTGCTATTCCAAAAGCCCATTCTGCTATACCTCCTCCTCTCATTGGTGGAAAGTGTCCTGTGATTATTGCAACATTCAAAACAAATTTATTTTTTGAGATTCATAATTAATTCAAAGTATTTTCGAGCCAGATAATATTTCAGCTTTGTAAAAAAGAAATTTAATTTACCTTTCTTAGATTTAGAACTTTTTTTGTGAAAATGTAAAGCTATACTAGATGAACAGATAACATTAATTTTTTCATCATTGGCCCTCAGACAGTACTCTAGATCTGATTTGTAATGATTGTAGCTCTCATCCAATTCACCCAATACTTTTAAGGCTTTTTTGGTTATTAATAGCAAAGCTCCAGTAACCCATTGAACTTTTTTCGGATAATTATTTATGATAGTTCTGAGCTTGTCTTTATCATGTAGATGCTGATGGCTATTTAGCTCTAATGGGTTAATATCTTTAGTATCGTATTTTTGCCCACCTGCGTGCTGGACCGAAAGATTTGATCGCAAAAGAATACTTCCTGCAATTCCGGCATTAAGTTTTTGTGTATCACTTATTAGTTTTTCTACAGTGTTTTTATTTATTCTAACATCTGGATTGATAAGTATAATATATTTTGAATTATTATCAATTAATTTTAACCCTTGATTAACCGCGCTCGTAAAATAGGTGTTATCTTTATTGTAAATAACTTTGTAAGGAGATAGGTATTCTTTATCATCACTATTATTATCAATAATTATTATTTCATGATCTAACGGAGTGCATCTATTGAGATTATTGATTAATTCTGGAAAATGAATCTGTGAGTTATAAGTAACAACAATATACGATATTACTGGATGATTATAGTTTTGATCCATTTTCTAAAAAATATTATTTAACAATTTTTTGAACTTAATTAACTACTTGGTTTGGATTTATTTTTATAAGATTTATACAATTTGATTACTGATTCTGGCTGTATATCTCTTATATATTTAGTAGAAGAAATCACTGAGTCGCTAATATTATTATATGGATGATAACGCGCATGAGCTACTTTATCATTGTTGTAAAGGCCGATGATTGGTTTGTTTAATGCTGCTGCCAAATGAATCAAAGATGTATCAACTGAAATCAAAATTTCTGCCTCATTAAGTATACCTGAGGCGTAATAAAGATTAGGCGATTCTAAAGGATAATGTATCCTTTCTTTGAATATATTTTTTATCAGCTTTGCTTGATTTTTTTCTTTTTCTGATGAAAATAATGCAATCTGCATTTCTAGATCATCTTCTAAAATATAGGTGATTACCTTTTTCCATTTATCTATAGGAAAACTCCTATCTTGGTGTCCAGCGCTCATGTTTATCGCAACATACTTTTTTTCTTTGACAGAAGATGGGAATTGATAAAAATAATCAGGTAGCCAATTATCTACTGGTGTAGTTAAGCCATATTTAAATAGCAATTCACAATACTTCTCAGCAATGTGTTTAGACTCTTCATTGGGTAGATGATAGTTATAGATTGGATTATTATATACGTTATCTAAGCATATTTTTACATCAGCTTTGATTGTATTTGCTAAATGATGAAAAGTTGATGAAGGACCGCTCTTTGGATTATATAAAATTTGATATTTTTCAGATCTAATTAGTTTTGCAAATTTAAGATTGAATGGTCTGTAGCTTATACAGTTTCTAATGAATGGAATCCCTTCAAATATTTTTTTATTGTAGCTGGTACAGCATAAATCAATTACTGCATCCGGAAAACGTTTATGTAAAGCATTTAAAAATGGAAGCAATAAGATTGCGTCACCCAATTTTTCTTGTGCAAAAATGATTATACTATTAATCGAATCGGGTAATTCTTTAGGATTAGCACGACGATATAATCTATTCAATAGATTAACGATTATTCTTCGATGCAATTTGTGTTTCAGTTGTGTTGATAAATTTTTTGACATAATTACAAAAATTCTATTTTATAAAACTTTGAAAATAGCTTTCTAGCTTTTTTGTCATGGTTTCCATTGAGAATGATTCTATCAATGTATTGTAACCTTTTCTCCCCATATCTTTATAGAGATTTTTATTATTAATAAAATTTTTGAAAGCAGTAAGCAATTCATCTGATTTAGGTTCGCATATTATTCCGTTTACCTCATGATCAATAGCTTCTGAAACTCCTCCAACATTTGTTGCAATAACTGGCTTTTTTGCCATCCAGGCTTCAAATAAAGTATTGGGTATGCCCTCTGATCTAGAAGGTATAACAACCAAATCAGCTCCATTAAAAAAACTAACGATGTCGTTATTTAAACCAACAAGCTCGCAATTATTTTGAAGATTATATTTATTGATAAGGTTATTTAAATTATTGAACTCAGGGCCATCACCTGCAATTTCAATTTTATATTTAATATTAAATTCATCAAATTTTCTCAATGATTCAATTAAAATATCATAACCTTTGTGTACTGTTAATCTTCCGGCACTTCTAATTTTAAAAATTCTATTTTTATTTACCTCATTATCATTATGCGCTCTTAGAGTATCATAACCATTATGAATACATACTATATTATCTGAATTGAAATTTCTTTTAATAAATTTATAGGATAGTAATTCCTTTTTTAAAGCTATTGCATTAACAATTATCCCATCTACCTGATTGGAAATAATATATCTTTGAATAAAGTCTCTTTTAAGTATCGGTCTTGATATTCCTAATCTCATTATATGCGAAACGTTTACCTTATTTTTTATCTGAGCAGCAAGAATGTAATCTTTACGCTTGGTTGACAGCAAAATATCTATATCATTTTCATCAATAATTTCTCTTATAATCGATTTTGTTTTTATACTTAATTCATTAGTGTAAGGTGCATCAATTAATTTTATGGATGGATGGAGATTGTTCCAATGCGTTGCATGTTTGCGATGCACTAAAAATATAGAATGATTATTGAGAGCCAAGGCATTCATCGCTGATGTCAACCATCGTTCGTTTCCGCCCCAATTTTTCGATGAGTTAAGCGCTATAATTTTCATCATAAACTAGTCTTTTGAGTAAACTTCTAATTCAAAAGAGAACTCGGTTCCTTCTCCTAGCCGGCTTTCGACTTTTACTGTTGAACCGTGTGCTTTGATTATATGGTTTACGATAGACAATCCTAGCCCTGTACCATTTTTAGCTCGACTTCTTGCATTATCAGTACGATAAAAACGTTCAAAAATTCTTTCAATTGACTCTGTTTCAATTCCTACCCCTGTATCAGAAACTGAAAGATAAACCTTATTATCATTTTTTTCTATTGATATTGCAATTTGCCCTTCATCGGTATATCTGATTGCATTTGATAATAGATTATTAAATACCTGATGGATGCGATCAGGGTCTGCGTTAACAAAAACTTTTTCATTCAAATTATTATTTATTTTAATATCAATTTTACTATTCTTTTTAGTGCTGTTAGCATCACTAACCATTTCTTCAATCAATGTTAATATATCAACTTGTGACATATTCATAATTAACTCACCGGTTTCTATTCTTGAAATATCTACAAGATCAGTAACAAGAACTTCAAGTCTTTTTATATTTTTCAATGATCTTTTCAGGAATGTTTTATTCACCTCTTTATCATCCAATGCTCCATCTAGTAAGGTTTCTAAATAGCCACTAATCGACGCTATTGGCGTTTTTAATTCATGCGTAACATTGATAAGGAACTCTGATCGAACTTCGCTCATACTTATAATTTTTGAAATATCAGTACCCAGAGTTTCCGCCATTTCATTTACACTAATTGCTAGATCTGCTATTTCATCAGACCCTTTAACTTCTGATCTTGATGACCAGTCTCCACTTTTAATCTTTTGGGCAACTTTAGAAATTTTTCGAATTGGTGATGTAACCCAGCGATCAAGCAAAAACGTAAACGCAATTAAAATTAGTGAAATAAGAAAAATTATTCTGTATTGATAAGCCTGCCTATGAGTAATTAAAGTATTTGCAAAATCCATAGTCTGAGAAACTCGAATATAGGTTATGGGTTCTAGATCAATTTTTAATGCAACGTATATATAATCTTTTTTTAAAGTGCTGCTATATCGTGTTGCAATACCGAATTTTTTATTATTTGACTGCTGGATTTCAGGCCGATCAAGGTGATTATCCATCAAGGAAACTTCATTTGCACTTAAACCAGATTCGCCTAATACTTTTCCATCTTTATTTATTAGAGTAATTCGCAGCCCTGTAGCATCAGAATAATAAGATGCAGCCTGAATCATTGAAAGTTTATTATTATTTGACAAAAATAATGAAAAAGCCTTCCCGTGTGAAAGCAAAGTATTAGCTATCTCTTCTCTAACTTCACGATCGATATATCTATTAGTTAAAAGGGTAGGAGTGATTAGCCCTATTGAAAGAAGAGCAAAGAGTGTAAGAAATAATTTTTGGCGAAGTTTAAACAATAAAAACTAATTTTTTTTTGGTCTGAATCTATAACCTACACCTTTTACGGTCTCAATCCAATTTTTATAATTTGAAAGTTTAGATCTGATGCGATTTATATGAACATCAATAGTTCGATCAACAACATAAACATCATCTTCCCAAATGGATGATAATAAAATTTCTCTAGTAAAAATTTTATTAGGCTGGCTCATAAAAAAAGCTAGCAACTCAAATTCTTTCCTTGGTAAGGTAATTTCTTTACCATCTACTTCTGCTAAATAATTATTTATATTTATCCTTAGACCTTCATGTTCAATAATTTCACCTTTTTCTTTAATTTTATCAATTCTTCGAAAAATAGCATTAATTCTAGCAATCAACAGTTTAGGGCTAAAGGGTTTTCGAATATAATCATCTCCACCATACTCAAGACCTTTGACTTCATCAAATTCTCTGTCCATAGCAGTTAAAAAAATGATGGGAACTGTATTGCCCTGATTACGAATAGTGCGGCAAACTTCATAGCCATCCAATGAAGGCATCATTATATCTAGAATGATTAGATCGGGACTTTCATTTAGTTTTTTTAACGCTTCATCTCCATCGCTAGCTGTAATGCATTTTAGGTTTTCTTGTTCAAGATTGTATTGAATAATATTTCGGATATCTTTTTCGTCATCAACAATTAAAACTAATTTTTTATTCATTTGATAGGTTCACAGTTTTTTAGTTAATCAAATCACTTTAACTTTAGAATTTATTGAAATTGATGATTCTGCTTGTTTCATATTTCTCTTCCGGATACTTGTTTCCATAAATTCAATGATAGCTTATCGATATTATTAAATGATTTTGAGTTAATCCATTCAACTATTGATTGCGCTGTATCAGGATAACTCACTGGATTAGATGGGGGCTGATCAATCCATTCGCTTATGATTTTTGGGTTAAGATCATTCATTACATAACCCCAGTTTAATCTTTTCATTGCCTCGGCGTTTGATAATTGTTCCATTTGCCCAATAAGTGGTTTTAAAAGAATATTTTTTCCTAAGATTAGTGACTCACTTGGTAATTCAAATCCTGCATTACATAATACTTTTTCTGAGCTGAGTAAATCACCTTCAAAGCCAGACCTTGAAAAAGGTTTTAAATTGATATTGCCAATAGTTTTAGGCTTTTCAATATCATGATATACATAAAAAGAATTGTTTTTAAATGGTTTTAATAATTCCACGATATCATTTAAATCTTCAAAAGGAAGATAGACTAATATTTTTTTAGAAATTGGTTTGTTATTATTTCGATTGATAAATGGAAGGATTGGCGGAACAATTGGTTGGTCAAAATGATGCCAATGCACTCCAATATTTATATTAGCCGGTGCAAATGTTTTTAAAATTAATTTGGTAATAAAATTTTCACCTGCCATTGGAATATCATAAGAAAATGCATATTGGTGACCAATACCAATTGAATTTACTTTGTTATATTTTGCAGCCCATGCTGTTACGGGTTCAAAATCGGTTATCACTAAATCTATATTTTCAAGATTAAATTGACGGACGTCTCTAAAAAATTTTAAAAGGCGAAGGTTGGAGAATGATTTAATATAATTAATTTTACCCTTTTTGACTTCAAATGATAATCCTTCGAACGTTTCAAAAGGTTCTAATGATTCAACGCCAAACAGTGTGTCTTTTTTTCTACCGCTAATTACAACTCTTACATTGTGACCTTGAGATCGCAATTTAGGAATTAGCGCTAAACCTCTTGTCAGGTGGCCGTTTCCAGTTCCTTGAACGCCATATACAATATTCATCAGTAATTATTATTTATTCTATGTTAATACCAAAAGCAAATGTTTCGCATTTAATAATCTATTTATTTGACTAAAATACACACTTTACCTTTTGTTTATATTAACGCTATGTTAATTATCTATTAATTAATGATTTTAAACTTGATACCGATTATTAATTTAAAATCTCTTCAAGCCTTTTTCTGAAAAAAGATTATCTTTCAATCCTTGATCATAGCTAACCTTTAATACCTCCATCTCTGTGATATTTCCATTCAATAGGTTTTCCATAATTTTTTTAGTAGGTGTCCAGTATTGATTATTCTTTACATAATTAGGTATTTCTAAAATTTTAACTTTTTCATCTTTAGAATTATAAAATTCTATCTTTCGTATAAGGTAGAATTTCTTATCAATCCAAAGTATTCTTGCTTTATAACTTGAATCATCATTCGGGGTTGCCCTGATTAAATAACATTCATCTCCATTGAACACATCATTAGAAATAAGTTCATAATTATCTAAATTAACTTCCCGACCTACAAAATCTCCATATGTGAATTCAGTTCCTTGAAAATTTCGAGATATTTCTGATGGCTTAATTCGTTTTACTTTTCTTAATTTTGGTATGTAAAGCCATTGATCATCATTTTTTTCTCCAGCCCAATCCCAGTTTAGCAAACTGTACCCTCGCACTTCCTTAGGCTCTATAAATCGTAATAATAATTTGGAATTAAACTTTCCATCTTGATAGCGTTTTTCGAACTGTTTCATTTTACGAAAGTGGGTTTTCTTTTTATTTTTTTTATTCTTTGATATAAGGGTCATTTTGAAATCCATTTCAATATCAACTGGCTTCATTTGTTGTTCCATTTTCAAAATGATAGATTTTCCAGAGGGCTGCGCATAAGAAATAGAAAGATATACAAAAAGGAGTGCTAATGATATTCTTGCCATGCAAGAATATAAGGAATCAAAAATTATACATTATACCCATTCTTACATGATTAAAGTCCTGCATCAATGTAAACGGGTTGAGTTGATCTGCATTTCCTTGAAACTGGGTAGTCGCCAACTCAAATTTCCAATTCAGTATTGGAGAATATCCAATCGTAGCGCTAAGCATTGATCCAGACTCATTTAAATTGATCATTAAAGACCCTGATAATTCTAACTGGTCATCCATCATAACCCCACTTGAGCTAATTAATGCAGCTTTATTGGTGAACATTGCAAGCGGAGTTCCCATTCCTGGGCTAAATGGTAAAATTGGTATAAAATCAATTTTGTAAGATGGTTTTTTTGGGCTAAACCATTGATTCGTTTCATCGATCGTACTGCTACCAATGAATTGACCTGATATCATGATATCTGCTGCTGTTGTGTACTCTAGCTGAATAACATATTGAGAATAGGTTACATCTTGATTAAGGGCGAAGTAGTTGTCTGATAAAATTTCATCATCCGTAGAGCCACTTTTAGTATTGTACACTGCACCTTCCGCTCTAATAGTTAAATCTCCGATAAATGTTACAAAGTCTGATCCAAAAACCGTTGTTTTTCTATATCCCAAATTAAATTTAGAATTGGCTGTTGGATCTTTAGGTGAAAATACAGAATGCACACTTGGCATACGATCATTACCCATAAAATATGAAAAACTTATATCGCTTCCGACAAGCGATGTTTGAAAACGAATTCCGGCTTCCATCTCGTCTTTTATTTGGTTTTCTATTAGCGGTTTTTGTTCAACAGCAAGTGGAAAATCTTTTTCCCCATAGGGAATCCTATTTGGTTCGTGATTAGGGCTGACAATTAGCTCGACTTGAAAATTTTCCCTATACAATACTGAAGACATTGAGAGCATACCTATTTTTTTTCCCGCTCCTGCTTTGAGCATATAATAGTAATCATAAGGGTTCAAATTATCCGTTGGGTTCACAGCATCTGCAGCACCCCATGAATGAATTTGCTTTCCTACTTTGACTTCTCCCCATTCAGGGTAGAAAGCTAAATATGCCTCCCTTAGTTCAACCGAATATTGACTAGTGCTGTAACGGTACTCCATCCCGCTAACTGTTTTAAAATCAAATGATTCAAATGAATAACTCGCATCTAGGGATAATAAACGAAACGGCAAATTAATCTGCGAGCGGTCTGATGTTCGCGTCATTACGTAAGGGTTAAGCTCCCCTGCTATGTCTATCTGTGCCTGGATCGCACAGAATGCGCTAAGGCTTAGTATTATTTTTTTATTGAGCGCTGACAAATGAATGAGCCTATCTTGGCAATCGTTTTAAGTTTTTTTCCTGAAAAAGGGATGGCTTCACTCCCGTATCTACCTCCACCTTATCAAAAGTCAATTTTGTCGTATGGTTTTTTTGCACATTCTCAACAAAGATTTCACTCATAACATAGTAATCTTTAATTTTTTTATGTGAGAACTTTTTTATTTTAATTAGCTCTCCTCTTTTGTCAAAAGACTCTTCTTTGACAACGCTGAGTGTTGATTTATTGATCCATGATTTATGCTTTAAATAGGATGATTCTGCTTTTGCCGTTGGAATCACTTCAACCACATAACATTCCTTTCCATCGATTACTTCATCAGCTTTACGATCATATTCATGCTTATCTAACTCGCGGCTAGAAAGATCTTCATAGCTCAAATCTGAAGCCATAAATGAATCGCCTTTGCGTTTAGATGATATTCTACGAATCTTTTTAAAATCTGGAAGCCACATTCGCATTTCATCATCACGATCAGAGTGTTCAATCTTTAAAAAAGCTACACCCTTATCATCTTTTGGTTCTAAAAACCATGTAATTTGCTTTTCACTATTATCAACCGTCTTGGAAACCATCTTATTGGTACGGCTTTTTCCTTTAGAGTTTGTCAATATCATTGTGGTTTGGCTGCTCATATCTTTTGGCGATGGAGACTCATCCATCATTACCGCTATCTCCCTGCCGGTTTGACTGAAGCCTACTGATAGATAAATGAAAGGTAGAAAAAAATATTTTATCATACTAATTGTCCTTATAAATTTTAATTTTCTTGATCTAGCCTAGGTCCATATTGATTTTCATTTTCATCGCCACTTGTTGCATGCATCACAATCAATGCGATCCAGCCAATTACCGGAAGAAGGCATAGTAACATCCACCAACCTGTCCGATTAATATCATGTAATCTCCTAGTTCCTGCAGCAATACTGGGAAAGAAAAATGCTAATCTCGTTAATTCAACTAAAGGGTATATAGGGCCCCCAAATGAACTGGGGTTATCTATTTTCCATCCAATCACCTCACTCAATAAGGCCATGGTGATTCCAATTACAATTGTGCATAGAATGAAATACCAATATTCGTTGCGCGCTGTTCTACCTCTAAATACAAAGTATTTTTGCATACAGGAAAGAAAATGTTCAATCATGATATTTCTCCTTTAATTAATCTGTTTTTCATTAACTCGGTTAAAGCCGATAAAATGGTTAGCGTCCCTAAAGAAGTAGAAAGCATTGCAAAAACCATTAATCCTCCGATATACTGAATAGGCACGAACGTAGAGAATACCAATGCGCCAAATCCCATATTTGAAGCTGCGTCTAGCACGATCGGATAACCAACATCTTCAACCACTTCCTTGCTGACCGTTTTACTACTAATCGTGCGAGATAATCTTCTATACTGCGATATATAATGAATAGCAAAATCAACCCCTACGCCAATTATGATCGATGAAAGAATAGCGGTTACGTGACTAAGCTCAATGCCAAAAAATCCCATAAAGCCAAAATTGATGATCACTGCTGAAGTTAGCGGAACAACAGCTAATAGCCCCCACAAAGCTCGTTTGAAGAAAAGAGATGCCAAAATACCAATGACAAGCAAGGAGGCAAAAATACTTACAAATGATGATCGTACGATTAGAATGACCAAATCTCTAAAGACAACGATCATTCCGGTTACATCAATTTTTGAGTTATCATTAAAGTTTTTATTTATATGCTCATTCAATTTATTTGTATAAGAAAAAATTTGTTCAGTAGACATCACATCTGCGAAGGCTGTAATTAACCCAATTTTGTATTCATAATCTACCAGTGCTTCAAAATCATCGGGATCACCAGACATAGAATACATCGTAAAGAGATTATTCACTTTACCTCGATTTTCAGGTATAGTTTCATACTTGAGATCATCCTTCATTACTGTGCGGTGCATCTGCTTAACAACATCAGCAATAGAAAAACTTGTTGAGACCTGTTCATCTTTAACCATAAATGATTGCAACTCATCCATGCTTGAAAGGGTTTGTGGATCTTTTATGTCTCCCTCAACACGAACACGGATATCAACTGTGCCATTCATTTCATTATCCATAAAATCCATACTATCGCGTATTTCCGTTCCGGGTTTGAAAAAATTGCGCATATTAACATCTACCGTGACTTTGGTTACTCCAAATAATCCAATAATTACAATCGTTATTCCTGTACCAAATACACGCTTGGGATGATTTAGAACTGCCGAACCAAGCTTATCTACTAATTTTTCAAAAAAGCTAGGCTTGGTAAAAGCTGTATCTTCAGGATCCCATGTTTTTAAGCTAATTACAGCTGGAAGTAGTAGTGAGCTCAAAAACCAGGCCCATGTTATTCCGATTGACATTGATATTCCATACCCAATTAATGGTTGGATTGGAGAGGTTGTCATAATTAGAAAGGCAGAGATTGTAGTAACGCTCGTCACAAAAATTGGCACTAATAGGGAATCCATGGTTGACGCCACAGCTTTTCTAGTATCTTTTTTTGAACGCATTTCCCTAAAAAACTTTGAAACAATATGCACTCCATCTGAATTTGCAATCGTAAGCAAAATAATAGGCATTGAGGTGTTGGCTAGGGTAAACAAGAACTTATTTGATCCAGTGAAATAATATATCCACCCCATTGCGCCTATCATGGAAAACAAAGAAAGGATTATTACCATCAAAACCATCGCAACCCCAGCTATACTTCTCAAATTTAAAAGCAAAGTGAATACCATGATCAACATCCCAAAACGCATCAAGCTAAATGCATCATCGCGAATGAGCCCAGGCATAATTCCTGAAATATAAGCATTGCCTCCATAATGAATTTCATAACCTTCAAGTATCTTATCAGATTTATCCACTACAATTTTTGAAAATACATCAAATTCTTCATTAGTATAGGGCTGTGCAGTAATAACAAAATATTCATCATTTTCACTAATAAATCGTTTTTTTAATGAAGGATTTTTTAATAGATAATTTTGAATATCATCAATCTCAGCTTGGGTTAAGTCACGTTTTGTCTGTAGATCGTCAACCTCCATAAAATCATCTACATTATCAATTCTATTTGTGTTGACCAATGAAAAGACTTCTTCGATTTGATCAGTAGCTTCTAAGGTTTTTGATAGATCCCACATATCCGCAAAAGTCTTAGAATTAAAAACCGATTTTCCTTTTTCACCAAATGCGATATAGATTAACTCTGTACTACCAAACTCATCTTGAATTTCATCCCAAGCAATTTTCGAATCAAGATCTGAAGGCAAAAGTTTCATCATATCATCATCAATCATAAATGATAAAACTCCACAGCCAACACTAATGGTAGCAATTAAAGATACAATGATTGACCTGATTGGATGATCCAAGCTTTGCTTAATGAACCATTTCCTTAATGGATGAGATGAGTATTTATTTTCTATTGCGCTCATAATATTTTTTAATTGCCCCCATTCCCTTATCATTAAACAATCCTTTTGCTACCACATTAACAAATCCATGAATTGTCTCTTTTAAGGGTAAATTATTTTTTATAAAAAATTCTGGTTGGAATGTATTATTGATTACATTGATATAAATTACTGAAGCAGCTTTCATATCAACATTTTTATTTGATGCATATCCTTTTTCTTGAGCTGATTGTAAAATAGTATAAAAATTATCTTCCTGATTAAGCCAAAAAGACTGGGTACGTTTCCATATTCTTGGATATAATGTTTTTAGCTCGGCCAGTCTATTAACATTGGTTTTGCCAACAAATTCACAATGATATTCCATGATTTTTATGAATTGTACGCAAGGATTATTTTCTTCCTTCATTACTTTATTGTGAAAATCATTTAATTGTTGGTATACAAATGATACAATGCTGTTAATTAAATTCTCTTTAGTAGGAAAAAATTTATAAATCGTTTTTTTGCTCATTGAAATATGTTTAGAAAAAGCGTCTACTGTAAAAGCTCTAACGCCTGATTTAGAAACTGAAGCAAAACCTTCAGATAGGATTTGATTAATTTGTTGTTCTTTTTTCATAGATAAATAGATATGCTAAATGGAAACGATATGCGTTTATATCGTTTCTAATTTAAAAAATGCATAAAAATGATTACAAACCATTTTTATGCCTACTAAAAAATAAATCTTATAACTTTAATACATTAAAATGGCAGATTTTTTCAAAACACCAATCGTAATTCTTGCAAATGGAGCATTTCCATTACATGACTACCCCCATGACATTTTGCTATCAGCTGGAACCGTGATCTGTACGGATGGATCGGCAAACTATTTAAAATCAATCAATCTAGAACCACATGTCATCATTGGAGATTTCGACTCCATCAAAGCAAAGGGATCTTTTAAGGGTTTAATGATTCAGGATCCAAATCAAAATAACACAGATCTTGAAAAAGCGATAGAGTGGTTAATAATGAATTCGATAAATGAAGTTATAATTTTAGGGGTAATGGGTCTTCGTGAAGATATGGCGATTGCAAACCTGTCGATCTTATCTAATTATTTTAAGAAAATTAATCTGATAATAATAAGTGATTACTTCACGATAGAGTGTTTTGTTGGTGAAAAGGTCTACGACTCGTTTCCAGGGCAACGAATTTCACTCTTCTCACAACAAGATGATTGTAGTATTGTAACTAAAAATTTAAAGTATGAGATCAACGGCAAAGTTCATCGATCTTCAATTCTTTTATCAAACGAATCCACTGATGATTGGTTTACTATTTCGTGCTCAGATCCTATTATTATATTTAGAGGCCATAAAGAACATTAATAATGCACGTAATTGATCTTTTAATTATTGCTATCTATTTCATAGCAATAATCGCGATTGGATTTTCAAGGAAAACTGGCGAAAATCAATTCGATCCAAAAGCTTATCTACTAGCTGGCAGAAAACTCAGTCTTCCAGGTTTTGTTGTTACTCTAGTGGCCACATGGTATGGTGGAATTTTAGGAATTGGCGAAAATACCTATCTTCATGGCTTGCAAACCTGGACAATCTTTGGCCTGCCTTATTATCTCTTTGCCCTAATCTTTGCTTTTTTTATCGCAGGTAGAATCAATCAATTAAAATCAATTTCTTTGCCAGATCAGTTTTATCAACGCTATGGAAGTGTAGCTGGAGCCATAAGCGCCATTTATATATTTTTACTCTCTAGCCCTGCACCATACATCCTTAGCATTGGCATCATAGTAAATCAAATAACCGGCTTACCGCATGAACTTTCTTTAGTGGTCATCACTGCAATTAGCCTTAGCTATATTTGGAATGGCGGCTTAAAAGCAGTGGTACGCACTGACGTATTACAATTCATAGTAATGTTTTTAGGTTTTATAGTTTTAGTTTTTTTTAGCATTCGCTATACGAATTCATCGATTGATATTTTTAGAGAACTCCCAGCAAATTTTTTATCATTCACTGGAGGCGCCTCTTTGCAGTATATCTTTGCTTGGTTTTTTATTGCTCTGTGGACTTTTGTTGATCCAGGCTTTTATCAAAGATGCGCTGCTGCAAAATCACCTACTACGGCTCGCAATGGTATCCTAATATCAATTGGTTTTTGGTTTGTCTTTGATATGCTTACTCTATTTTCTGGAATTTATGCTAAGCTATTAATAACTAATAGCGCGCCAACACTAGCTTATATCAAATTAGCTGAGTTAGTTTTACCGCCTTTCGCATTTGGGTTATTTTTTATCGGTATCCTATCCGTAATTATGTCTTCAGTTGATTCTTTCTCATTCATTAGTGCCAGTACCTTCGGTCGAGATATTTTGTGGAGAGTTCAATCTAGAACTGAAAAAGACCATCAGCTAAACGATGATGATTCAATACCGCTAATAAAAAAAGGGCTTTTAGTTACAGCTACGATATCACTAATGCTTGCAATAAGTATCCCCTCTGTTGTTGAACTGTGGTACACGTTGGGCTCAATAATTGTACCTGGGTTGCTATTACCTTTTTTAATATCATTCACTAAGAAAAAAATGGACGTAATTAGTTTGATGGTTGCGCCTATATTCATTAGTATTTTATGGGTATTAATAAAAAATATTTCTGGTAGTTACCCATTGAACTTAGAACCTTTTTATCCGGGAATATTTACTTCAATAATTATATGCTCTGTTAAATGGCTAAAGAAATAGAACGAAAATTTATAGTTGACCCAGCTAAGCTGCCTAATGATCTAATTGGAATAGATTATCAACAAGGCTACTTATCAATTAACGATTCAGGTGTAACGCGAATTCGAATAATAAACGATAAGGCTGTATTAACTATCAAATCCAAAACGGTTGAAATAAGTCGCGATGAATTTGAATATGATATTCCTTATGAAGATGCACTTCGGCTAATTAATCTAAGCCAAGGAGAGGTAATCCATAAAACTCGAAGTGTAATTGAATACGAAAATAAAACATGGGAAGTGGATGAGTTTCATGGTAAAAATAAAGGATTATGGCTTGCAGAGATAGAATTAACTGATGAGAAGGAAGATTTTATTAAACCAAATTGGTTAATGGAAGAAGTATCCAAAGATAAAAAGTATTATAACTCTTATCTTTGCCTACATCCTTATAGCGTATGGAAAGAATAAAATATCTTTTAATTTTTACTTTATTTTCTTTAGTCGTCTCTCAAGATAGATGGATTCAAATTCATGGATCAAGACAATTTTCAATCAGCGGTATGGCAAAATTTGAAAAAGGTTTCCTTGTGGTACATGACAACAAAAAGAAAAAGCAGGCAAGAATAAGCTATTTGGACAAATCCTTCAAGCTTAGAAAGCTAGTTTGGCCTGAGTCAAAATTGCCATATGATCTAGAGGCATTGTATAAAATGCCAAATTACTCAAACAAATTCATTGCAATGGAAAGCACTGGTAAGGCCTATATTTTTCTTATTGATCCTTTTGATTTTAGAATTGAATTACTTCAAACGCTTACCCTACCAGGCATCACAAGTAAAATGAATTTAGAAGGACTGGCAGTTTATAATTCGGCTCAAGGGCAAATATTCATCTATGGAGATAGAGGCTCGACTAAAAGATCTTCAACCTTAATTACTGCGTTTTATGAACCGGATAATCATAAAATCTATGAAGTAAATAAATTTGTTATAGATTTACCCGTTCCAAAGAATGATAAAAGAAATATTGCAGATTTAACAATAGATAACAATGGTGCTGTATGGACCTCGGCAACTTCAGACCCAGGAAATGATGGACCATTTAAAACTGCAATTTATCAAATAGGGCAAATGAGCAATGTGGGTACCTTCGATTTCAATCACCCATCCCTTTTAAAACCGCTAATCATGATTGATAATCAAAAAGTAGAGGCGATGCTTTTTGATAAAGGTGAATTAGTTTTAATGACGGATAATGAAAATCTTGGAGCAACATATTTTCGAATAAAAGAGGTTTTAAATGATTAAAAAAATGCATGTTTTATTATTATGTAGTCTGGTTCCTATCTACACCCAACAATTACTAAATCGTTCAGAAAAAGTCACAATTAAACGAAAGCTATCTAATTTTAGTGTTTATGGTGATATTGATTTTAGAACAACAAATGATCGAGGCTTATATTATAGGCATTTTGAAACCGGCACAATAATACCAATCGGCAAAACATGGTCTGCCTCTTTGCAATATCGAAATATCTATACTAAAAGCGTTGAAAAATGGAAACTTGAAAAAAGACCAAAAGCTCAAATTCAAAAAACTATCAATACCCAGCAATTAAAATGGTCGGTTCGCAGTCTTCAAGAGTACCGCATCAGAACTGGGAAAAAAGATGCTCTTCGAAATAGAGTGAGGGTGATGGCAAAATCTAATCAAAATTGGAACGGCCTTAAGCCTTTTGTTGGGAATGAATTTTTTTATGATATGGAAAAAAATGAATATAATAAGAACTGGATTGTTGTTGGATTTGATCTATCAAAAATCGGCTTAACCGCTCCAACAATTTATTATAAACATATTTCTGATTATATTAATGGTGCTTGGGTACATACCTATACTATGGTTGTTAAATTTAATATCTAAAGAATGAAGATCCTTATTTCACACCTGCCTAAACATAAATGGTGGGGTCATGGCACTCCTATTTATAAAGATAACCCTGCGATGAAACAAGGCATGATTCCTAATCAAGAACTGGTTGAAGTTGAAATGCATATGTTAACACAGCTATTCAATCGTCTCCCGGTTGAAGTAATAGAAGTTGATTTTCCAAATTTCTTAGATCAGCAAAATACAGAAAAAAGGAAGCATGATTTTGTTTTTGTCAGGGATCTTTTTATTAGTGACCAAAATGGGAAAGTCATTATTTCAAAATTTAGCGAAGAAGCTCGACAAGTAGAAAGCGACATGATGGAAATAATGCTTGATTCAATGGGGTATCAAACCATCCGAATTCCTGATGCCATAGATGCTAAAGCTGAAGGTGGTGAATTCTACTATTGCTCAGGACCAAAAATCCTTTTTTCGGGAGCCTGTAGAAATAATATAAAGGGCGCAGAATGGGTTGCGCAGGAATTTGATGTGAATGAATTAGTAATTATGAAATCCAATGTTTTCCATCTTGATACATTATTTACTCCAGTCATCAAAAAAGATAATCAATTAGGGGCAATGATTGCCTGCACCTCGTTAATGGATAAAGAATCAATAAATAATTTGAGAAGTTTTTCAAATAAAATGGCGGTAGAACTTGTTGAGGTTGATCCAGAAGATTCCATTGGCACAAAAGAACAGCTTGGTGAGTTTGCTGTTAATTGCTGTCCATTGCCAGGCTATTTAATTGGCCCAACAAGGTTTAGATCCTTAAAAGCAAATCAATTACTTAAAGAGCTAGATGTGATGCATATCACAGTTCCAACCACTCAATTCAGACTAAGCGGTGGATCTGTTCATTGCCTAACTAACGAGCTTTAATTTATCTTATTCTAAATCGGTTGAGTATTTACCTTGCGTTGCCAGGCTATTAAGCTTGGCTCTTTTCATGAGCGCTGCTTGCGCGTTTGAAATATTTTCGCCTGACCCTTGCCATGCTTTTAAGGCAGGTTGTTGAAGAGCACGACCATAAGAAAATGAAAGATGCCAAGGTTTATTATCACCCAAAATCTGATTCATGGCATTTAAATGCGCAGTTGCGTCTTCATCGGATTGGCCTCCTGATAAGAATGCAATTCCAGGAACCGCAGCAGGCACACTTCTTAAAAAGCATTGAACAGTTGCGGATGCAACCTCATCAACCCCAGCTCTATCATTTGCGTCGTACCCTGATAAGACCATATTGGGCTTTAAAACCATCTCCTCATACTGAACACCTTGCGTATAAAGCTCATCAAAAACAGTATGCAGGACTTCTTCCGTTACAACAAAGCTATCTTCAATATCATGACCGCCATCCATTAAAATCTCAGGCTCTACAATTGGCACAACATCATTTGACTGACATAGGGCTGCATATCTTGCCAAGGCATGCGCATTTGCTTTGATACAATAATCGCTAGGGTTTAGCTCTGTAATATTAATCACTGCTCTCCATTTTGCAAATCGAGCACCTAATTTTCTATAATTGCTTAATCTCTCATCAAGGCCATCAAGACCAAGGGTAATCTTTTCATCTTCTGAACCAGAAAGGTTATGAGCGCCTGCATCAACTTTTATTCCAGGAATAATTCCTTTTGAAGCTAAATATTCAGGATAAACAACACCTCCATCTAAAGAAGATTGATGAAACGTTTCATCATACATAATCACACCGCTTATATATTGATTAAGGCCATCAGCTGTAAAAAGCAAGTCTCGATACGCGTTTCTTGTCTGCTCTGTGCTCTCGGTATTGATTTGATCTAAACGCTTACCGATCGTTCCTGTGCTTTCATCCGCTGCAAGTATTCCTTTACCAGAAGCGGTCATTGCCTCTGCTACATCATTCATATTATCTAAATTCAGACTCATTTTTAATCCTATATTTTATTTATGTTGACCAATTTCAGTAAGCAGAGATGTGTACCATTCTTGGTTTATGTCAAATGGCTTACCGCCCTTGATTCTTTTAAAATCAATTAAACTCATTTTGTTATTATTCGCATCATCTAATCCAACCACGCCGCTTTGTTTATTTAAAGCATATTCTCCAGCAAGCTTACAGGATGATTGTATCAGCTCTAAATCTCTTGCATTTGGAGCAGCGCTCCTAGCAAAATAGCCACTTTTTTGAACCAAGGTTTTATCTGCAGAAAGTTTTTCAGTAAACCGTTTAGCAAACCATTGCCCTGGATTTAAAGAGTCCAACGCAACATGGCCAAAAGCATCTCGCTCCACATGCTTACCTTCAGACTCTAATTCATTAATGATCGTCTCGGTTCCAGCGCCTTCACTTAAGAAAATATTGACCGAATCTTTTTCATCCATTCTTTTTGTGAGGCGTTCACACTCTAAGCTAAAATCAATAGGCATTTCAGGCACATAGACGGCATCAATATCCCAACGCTGCTGATCGATAAGGATCTCGGGTAGAAATTCTCTTTGACTTAATCTAGATCTATACTCTTTGGCTGTATAAGCAGTGAGCCACCCACAACTTCTTCCCATAATTTCGTGAATGATTAATTGACGTGAACTTGTAGTATTTTCATTGGAAATATTTTCAAAGAAAATAGCACCCTGCTCTGCAGCGGTATACGCTCCCAAGGTTTGGGCGATAGGAAAAACATCATTATCAACAGTTTTAGGTAGCCCCACAACAGTTAATTCATAATTATTTTCTTTTAAATAAAATGAAAGCTCAGCTGCCATCGTATTGGTATCATCGCCACCAATGGTATGCAGGATATCAACCTCATCATTTACCAATTGTTGGGCGGCAACTTGAAGAGGATTTTCACCTTCTTTTATGTATCCTTTTTTAATACAATTTTCAACGTTAGTTAATTTAACTCGACTATTACCTATGGGGCTTCCGCCAAAGTTATATAGAGTATTGGATTTTCCTTTTACAGATTCAGGTATAGCTATGCTTTGATTGGTTAGAAGTCCTTTGTACCCATTTAAATAACCAATTAGTTCAGCATCTGGCGCTAAAATATTATAGGCTTCAATTAATCCACCCATAGAAGCAGAAAGACACGGTGCAATACCGCCAGCGGTAAGAAAGGCAATTTTCATAATTTATATTTTAAGCTAAAAATTAATTAAACTTTTTTAAAATACTGACTAAATCTACAACACGATTTGAGTATCCCCACTCATTATCATACCAATTAACGGTTTTAACTAAAGTCCCATCAATAACCTTGGTGAAAGGTGCATCAAAGATCGAGGAATGCGGATTACCAATAATATCTGTTGAAACAACAGGTAGGGTAGAATATTCCATTACAGATCTCATGCTAGGTTCATCTGCGGCATGTTTAACCATTTGATTTATCTCATCGGTAGTAACACGTTTTTCTAAACGAAATACACTATCTACAACAGAGCCGTCAGGAACCGGAACGCGCATTGCGATTCCATCAAGTTTCCCGTCTAGCTCTGGAAGTACTTTGCCAACTGCTCGCGCTGCCCCAGTAGTGGTGGGAATAATATTTTCAGCAGCAGCGCGACTTCTTCTCCAGTCTGAATGGGGTACATCTGCAAGGCGTTGATCGTTTGTATATGCATGGATCGTATTAATCACCCCATACTCAATTCCATAATTATCGTTTAAGATTTTAGCGATCGGCGCAAGGCAATTAGTTGTGCAGCTCGCATTTGAAATGATTTTATGCTCATCGGTTAACCCGCCATCGTTTACACCAATTACCAAGGTATAGTCAATTTCATCTTTAGAGGGAACAGTTAATATTACTTTTTTAGCACCAGAGCGCAAATGCTGCTCTAGCTCATTTTTTGTTCTAAATATTCCGGTAGATTCAATGACAACGTCAACACCCATTTCCCCCCATGGTAATTGATTTGGATCTTTTTCAGCTAGCATTTTAACAGCGTTGTGAGAAGTATTAAGCACATCCCCTTTGATTTCTACTAAATCATTAAATGGCCCCATTACCGTGTCATACTTGAGCAAATAGGCCATAGCTTCATTATCTGCAATGTCATTGATTGCAACTACGTCAAAATTTTCTCTAAAATTTAGAATTCTAAAAACTGAACGTCCAATACGTCCAAAACCATTGATTGCAACTCGCATCTTAACTTCTCTCCAATTGGGAGTAAGACTCTGCTAGTTCAAGAATTCTAGATGCAAATCCCCATCCATTGTCAAACCAAGCAATAGTCTTTAAAAGTTTGTTTGATGCAATCATTGTAGCTTGGCTATCAAATAACATGGTCTCTCCTCCGCCAATCGCATCGCTAGAGACAATTGGATCCTCTGTATATCGCACCAGTCCTTTAAAATTATTTAAACTTGCGTCTTCAAAGCATTTATTTACCTCATCAACCGTTGGCATTTTCTTCATTTCCGTGGTTAAATCAATGCATGATCCATTGGCGACAGGCACATTCATCGCAATACCAGAAATTTTATCTTTGAACTTTGGCATTAACTGAGAAACATATTCTGGAGCCCAGGTTTCATTGGGAATAATATTTTCTACGGCCGAACGGCTACGTCTTAAGTCAGATCTGACAGCATCAGCAAGGGGCTGATCTGACGTGTAAGCATGTACCGTTGTCATCATCGCCCGATCAACACCGAAAGACCCATCTAGTATTTTCATCATTAAGGCGAGAACTTGAGTTGTTGATGATGTAGTGGAAATAATTTTATCGCTATATTGAATATCATTATGATTGACGCCTTGAATAACTACTCGATCAATTTCATTGATTGGTGGTTTAGAAACCAATACACGCTTAGCCCCTGAATCAATATGCAATTGCAACTCGTCTTTTTTTCTATAAGCACCGGTGGAGTCAATTACTAGATCAACATCAAATGCATCCCATGGGATACTGCCAGGTGCGGCACCTGGAAGTAATCTTGTCTTTGAGTCTTTATATATAAGGTCTTTACCTTCAAGAATAATATCGTCTTGCATAGCTCCATGAATGGAATCTCTCATTAAAAGATAATGCATAGCCTCTACATTGCCAAGATCGCTGATCGCAACAAATTCAAAGCGAGGGTCATTGTATCCTATGCGGAAAATATTTCTTCCAATACGCCCAAAACCAAAAAGGCCTATTCTTATTTTTTCAATTTGATTTTCATCTAGCTGGAATTGTGCTTCGCTATCATTGGGACCTATTCCGTCTTTTGCATTAGAATGCATTAATTTATAGCCACATACCCCTGCCATCACCTCTAATGTTTTTGCCTTAACATTTTTACCGCTATTTTTTCGATTATTGCCAAACGTTGCACGGGTAATACCTGTTTGTTTTTCCCATTCGTAGTCTGTCCAAGGTTTTTTGCCTAGTAGAAAGATAAAGATTTCTGAGCGATTCATGCTTTTTATATAATTTCTGTTAATTTAATAGTGGAATAGTACATTATTTTACTATATTATACTAATAATATTATATTATTTAGTATATTTTAGTATTATTTATGCACTTTAATGGGTAGGCTATAAAACTTCTGTTTATTTATTCACTCTCTCCTTCTTGAATGAATTGCCTGCCCATTAATTCTTTTTAATAGATCACTTATGACTTAGCAAGCTTTCTTAAACATGGAATCGTAGGTTAGTTCCTTGCGATAAATACTGCCCGTATTTATATCGTAAATGTCACAAGCGCTGTACGGTTTTGCGTAAATATGAAACGTGATAGAATCTTCACTGTAAATATTTTCGACCGAATGCACATCTGCAGGTCCATCTAAAAACCCAACCTCACCTTTCAAGGATTCTATTTTTGTCAATTTAAGAGGATCGGTAGAAACTAAGTTGTAATTGGTAAACTGAAGGGCGCCTTTTTCTACCCGCATAAAACACTTTTCACCTTCATGTCCATGTATCGGTGCTTTTTGTCCAGACTTCCAGCACATTAACAGTAGCTCAAAATTGTTATCTTTATAGATTAGGTGGCGCGTATATTTTTCTTCGCTAAATTGAATATAATCTTCTATATCTTTATGGTCCAAATGTGAATTTTCAAGTAAATCATAAACCTTCTCGTTTGGAAAATTATTCATCGAAAGTTCTTTTAATTCATTGATTAATTCATCCATTTTAATAATCCCAGCGCATTGAATCTGGTCCCACGCTCTGTAAAATTCCTTTTTCTTTAACCAGGTCTTCCAATTCATTGAGCTCTGAGGGTAAAAAATCAGTAAAGTTTTCATTCCCATCTTCCGTAATTACAATTGTGTCTTCATAGCGTAAATATAAATTTTCTTCAGGAACCCACATTTGCGGATCTACTGCAAACACATGTCCAACTTTTAGCGGTCCATAGCGGTAGGGGCCATCATCATGTACTGCCAGTCCAACCGGATGCGAAAGAACTCCGCCACCCGTTTGAATCATTTTTTCAGCTGCTTTTCGATAAATATTTTTTGAAAATTGGTACTTTCGCATGATTGGTTGCATTTTTTCACGCGCTTCTTCTAATACTTGATCGGTAGTAATTCCTGGTCTCAGTATATCTAATACTACATTTCGATATTCCAAAATAATTTGAAGCAATTCTCTTTGCCAAGGCTGATAGGTACCATTCACTGGCCACATTCTTCCAATATCGCTAACGTAATACCTAAAGTCTGGGGCATAGTCCATCAACACCAAGTCGCCATCTTTTAATTGGCTGTTATTACGATAATAGTGGCCATTACTAATATTTTTAACCCCGGATGCTGTTATCGACCGATAGGCTTCCATTCTAGACCCATTGATTAAAAAAATGTATCTCGCTACTCCGTCAAGTTGATATTCCCAAACACCTACTTCAGTGCTTCGTATCGCTTCAATCATTGCAAGGCCCGCTAATTGAGATGCTCTTCGAATTAGCGCAACTTCTTTTGGGCTTTTTACACTTCTTAATCCATCAATTACAGAAGTTAAATCCCTAACTTCATTCCTGGGGTTGCGATTACGCAATAGCTCCACCAATCTACTTTCTCTGCTTGAACGCCCATCCCAATAATCTTTAGCGATAGATGCATTAGCAACCTCAAGTTCATAGCGACTTTGACCTTGGCCCTCTGCTGGGGTAAACATTGTATAGAGGATATCACTTCTTTTCAAATTAGGTGGAAAATTATTTTTCATATCATTGGTTGACTTGACTTGATCTACACCAACAAGCTTTTTGATTAAAGGGCCATCATTTGAGCTCAGAACTTTGCCTTCGCTTTTTTCCAGTTTTTTGTTTGCGGGAGGCATGTAAAGCGTTGCTTGCTTGCTTCGGCCATCTAAAACCAGGTAAGAATGAGGAGTTTCAATTCCAGAAAGGTAATAGAATGCATTGGTCTGTCTCGGCATGATATACCCATTGGGCTGAGGGAATCCTTGGATGATAGCTATGCCATTATCTCCAATTTTCTCAAAAACACCCTGCCAGCGGCTTTTAAATTCCTCTGGTGGAAAATCAGTCTGATAATTATACTGACTAAAAACTGAGTGAAAGCCAAAAAATATAAGTATCAAATAAATAGGGATGATTTTTTTTCTATACAATGTTATCTATTTCTATTTACCAACAGAAGATAATGTCATTTTGAATGTTTAACAATAATCGACTTAAAAATAATAAATTGAGCCTTGATTTATAGAACAGTTTGCCATTATGCTTTATGGTTCTATTTTAGAACGATTCAATTCAAAAGAGGGAGCAAGTAATGAATTCTTTAGATGCATCAATTAAATCAAATCAATATCAATTTTATGGATTAGTTACATTAAGATTTTTGATTGGTTGGCACTTTCTTTATGAAGGAATTTCAAAACTACTCAACCCCTATTGGTCTTCCGCGGCTTACCTGTTAGATTCAAAATGGATCTTTTCTGGAATCGCTGAAACTATCGTTTCCAATCCAACACTTTTAACTCTTTCAGACTATATTAATATGTGGGGATTAACTTTGGTGGGCGTATCATTATTGTTCGGCATATTTAGTAGATATGGTGCACTTGTTGGTATGGGGTTCATAATAATGTATTATCTTTTTGCGCCTCCTCTTGTAGGGTTGGAATACGGCAAACCCAATGAAGGTAGCTACATTGTCGTTAATAAAAATTTAATTGAAGCCTGTGCGCTATGGGTATTGTATGCTTTTCCTACTAGTCAACATATAGGCATTGATCGCTTCTTAAATAATGAAGCAAAAAATTAAAGGAGAAAAAGATGGCTAAGAAAAATAAAAAAACCAATAAAACTAATTTGGAACGACGCGATCTACTAAAAGGATTAGCTGGTGTACCTGTTGCCGGTTTTTTCTTACTTAATCTTTGGCAAAAAGTAAAAAGAGATAAAATAAAAAAATCTAACCTCCTATCCAACCTGGTGAATGAGAAGAAAGCGCCAGCTGTAGTTAAATCATTATCAAATTCTCGTCATTTAAATATAGGCGTGATTGGATATGGTGGTCGTGGAGGACATCTGGTACGCGGTGCGGGTTTTGCAACAACTGGCTGGACAAATAGGGCATCGGAAAATGCTCAAAAAAATAAACTGGATAAACAGTTTGAAACATTTATGACTCAAGAGGATTTGAACTGCTCTTTAGTGGGGGTATCAGATTTATTTGATGTTCGCGCAGATCAAGGAATTGATGCTTCAAAGAATGAAACTCGCCCTGGAGGAAAACCAAAATCATCTGCAAAAAAATATCGCCGCTATCAAGATCTGTTAGCAAACGATGAAATTGATGCTGTAATTATTGCAACACCTGACCATTGGCATGCTAAAATTGTGACTGATGCTGCTAAAGCTGGAAAACATGTGTATTGTGAAAAAGGATTAACCAGGACCTTTGATGAAGTTATAGATGTCTATGATACAGTTAAGGAGACAGGTATCACGTTTCAATTAGGACATCAGAATCGTCAAGTTGAAGCAAATGAAAAAGCAAAACAAATTTATAAACAAGGTTTGTTAGGGCCGGTTAACTTAGTTGAAATTGCTACTAATCGTAATTCTCCTTGGGGTGCATGGGTATGGGATATTCATCCTAAAGGAAATGCAAAAACAATTGATTGGGAAACATTTCAAAAGCCCTCACCAAACAAGATTCCATTTGGAGAGGAAGCGTTAAAAAGATTTTTTAGATGGAGGTGTTGGTACGATTATGGAACAGGTCTTTCCGGTGATTTATTATCACATGACTTTGACGCCATTAATCAGATCATGGAAATTGGTATACCAAAATATGCCTCATCCACTGGTGGTGTTTATTTTTACAAAGATGGCCGAGATGTTCCGGATGTATGGAATGCAACCTTTGAATATCCAGATCATAAAGATGGCGGCCTAACTTTACTTTATAGCGCTACCCTCTCCAGCGCAAATCCTCGCGGAAATAGAATTATGGGTCATGATGCAACCATGCAAATGGGTGGACAAAGTGGTGGTGGATCAATTCATGGATTTGCGGTCACAGCTGATGAATTATCTACACAATATAAAGAAAGACTAAAGAGCGGAGTAATCAATCCAAATTATCCAATCCTAACTTATTCGCCAGGATCTAAGGACATTGATGGTGTTACTTCCGCAACCTCTAAGTACTTTGCAAACAAAGGTCTATTATATACCTATCGTGAAGGTAAAAGGGTTGATCCTACTCATCTTCATGTTAAAGATTGGTTGGATTCGATTAGAGATGGCTCACAGCCTAGGTGCAATATTGATGTTGCTTATCATGAAGGTGTTGCCTGTGCAATGGCTACAGAATCTTACCTAACGGGCAGACGAGTTGAATACGATGCAAAAAATCGTAAACTGATTTAACGGTCAAATATATGATGACAAATAAAGTTCGTTTTTCAATCATGATGTTCCTCCAATATGCTATTTGGGGGGCGTGGACTACTGCCTTGGGCGCCCATCTTGAGAAAATTGGATTCTCTGGCTCTGAAATTGCAGGAATCTATGGGTGTATGTGGCTTGCCTGCATTGTAGCACCATTCATTGGAGGGCAAGTAGCTGATAGGTTAATGCAGTCTCAGCAATTTCTTGGTATTGCCCATATCGCTGGAGCATACCTTCTTTATCAAACATCTATTCAAACTGATTTTACACCAATGTGGTGGTATATGATGGCGCACTGTCTTTTGTATGCTCCTACCTTGGTCTTAACAAATTCTATCTGCTTTCGACATTTAGGGAATGCAGATGAAGAATTTGGTAAAATTAGAGTTTGGGGTGCCATAGGCTGGATTGCAATCGGTTGGATAGTTACGTTTGTTAGGAGTAATTGGCAAACTGAAAATTTAACCGGTATGAGCGACTTGCTTGTAATTGCAGCTGTAGTTTCTGCTATAATGGGAATTTATAGCTTTACACTTCCTAAGACTGAACCTATAAAAGACTCACAAGACCCGCTTGCCTTTATTAAAGCTTTTGGAATGCTTAAGGATAGAAATTTTTTGATTTTTATGCTTGTAGCATTTGTTGTTACAACGGAAATGCAATTCTATTATATACCGACAGGACCATTTCTATTAGATATGGGGGCAACCGAAGCTTGGTTGACAGCAACCAAAACCGTTGCTCAAATCTCTGAAGTATTGGTGCTAACTTTTTTACTGCATATCGCAATAAAAAAGATTGGGGTTCGCTGGACAATGTTCATTGGAATAATGGCCTGGCCCTTAAGATATCTTTTATTTACGATCCCAAGTCTTCCTGTAATTGTAGCAGCCCTTTCTTTGCATGGGTTTGGATATGCATTTTTCATGGTCACAGGAAATATCTATACCAATAAAAAGGCTTCTGATGATATGCGCGCCTCGGCTCAAGCACTATTTATCTTTGCAACATGGGGAATGGGAAATTACCTAGGCACTTTATTTACTGGATATATATGGGATACCTTTAAAACACCATCCGGTGAAACAATCTGGTGGCAATTTTTCCTAGTACCAGCAACGCTTTGTATCATTATGGGATTGGTATTTTTAGCCTTTTTCAGAGATGATCCAAAAGTAACTGAAGAAGATTTAAAAGGGGTTTAGAAATTTATGAGTGAAAGACATCTTGGAATAGGTTTTGTTGGCGGAGGATTTATTACTCGATTTCATATCCAATCTTTGATTGGGGTAAGAAATGTAGATGTTGTAGGGGTAATGTCTCGCACAAAGAAATCAGCAGAGGAATCGGCGAGCCTTGCGCGTACGATTGGTGTTGGCAACAATGCAAAGGCCTATGATTCAATTACCGATATGATCGCTGACCCTGAAATACATGCCTTGTGGATTTGCTCTCCTAATTTTGCTCGAATTGAAACCTTTGAAGAGATTGCTAACGCTATTTCATCAGGCAAAGGCGAGTTAATTGGGGTAACCTGTGAAAAACCATTGGGTAGAAATTATCAAGAAGCAAAGAAAGTAGTTGAGCTTACAAAAAGTGTAGGTTTACTTGATGGCTATCTTGAAAATCAAGTTTTCTCGCCTTCAATAACAAGAGGAAAAGAAATTGTTTGGGCTAGAGGTGCAGCTACGACCGGAAGGCCTTATCTTGCTAGAGCCGCGGAAGAACATAGTGGTCCTCATATGCCATGGTTTTGGGAAGGTTCGCTTCAGGGTGGCGGTGTATTAAATGACATGATGTGTCATTCAGTTGAGGAGGCTAGGTTTATGCTAACCGAACCCGGCAAACCTAGAGATTCCTTAACTCCAATCAGTATCAGCGCTCATATGGATTGTTTAAAATGGCAACGCCCAGAATATGCAAAAATTCTTTCTGATAATAGTGATGGAAAAACAGATTATATCAATAAGCCTTCTGAAGACTTTGCTAGGTCATTGATTGAATATCTAGATGAAGATGGAAATAAGTTAATTGTTGAAACAACAACATCCTGGTGTTTTGTTGGTGAAGGCTTAAGATTGAGTATGGAGCTTTTTGGTCCAGAATATTCCATGTTTGTCAACACCTTAGATCCAGATCTCAAAGTATTCTTTAGTAGAAAAGTAGTTGGTAGTGAGGGTGAGGATTTGGTTGAGAAGCAAAATGCTGAATCGGGTGGTATGCCTGTCGTAAGCAATGAAGCTGAGGTTTATGGCTACACTGCAGAAAACCGCCATATGGTTGAAAGTTTTCTTAGCGGAAAAAGGCCTGAAGAAAATTTTGATGATGGATTAGATGTAACTCGATTATTGATGGCTGCCTATATGAGCGCAGAACAAGGTAAGACTATAAAACTTCCTAATTCTAATATTGAAGATTTCATACCTGCTGTATCACAGGGTAATTGGAATCCAAAAGCTAATTGATTACAAAAATTAGCTTTATTTTATCTTTAAGCCTATTTATGAGCTGTTCTTCCAATAAAAATTGGATTGTACTATTTGATGGTAAAACTGTTGAAGGCTTACGGGGTTATAAACAATCAGGTTTCCCAAAAGACTCTTGGGCGGTTGTTGATGGCGCTTTAAAAAGTATCCCTGAAAACGGTATTGATTTGATCAGCGAAGAAATTTTTGAAGATTTTGAACTTGAATTAGAATGGAAAGTTGAAGAAGGTGGAAATAGTGGGGTTTTCTATTTTGCTACAGAAAAATCCGATGAAATATGGCACACTGCTCCTGAAATGCAAGTGCTAGATAATAAGTTTCATACTGATGGGAAAAATTCAAAGACGTCTGCGGGTGCCCTGTATGATCTGATTAAGCCAGTTATTAAAAATGTTAAACCTGCTGGAGAATACAATCAGGTGGTAATTATATCAAAAAATAAACATATAGAGCATTGGCTGAATGGAGAAAAAATATTAGAGTATGATTATCAAAGCAATGCGATGTGGAAACTCGTTGATAAAAGTAAATTTAAGGATATGCCTTATTTTGCAAAAGCCACTAAGGGATCTATCGGACTTCAAGGTGATCATGGAGAGGTTTGGTATAAAAATATTAGAATAAGAAAATTATAACAACTATGAATATCAGAAAAATGAATCAAATCAAACTTACTATATTGCCATCAATCCTTGCCTGTTTTATAGGATGTTCTTCATCAAGTAACGATTGGCAAATTCTTTTTGATGGAACAAATACTGAACAATGGAGAGGATTTGGTAAAGAAAATTTTCCTGATGATAATTGGAAGATAGAAAACAATTCCCTAAAAACTATTCCCAGGTTAAACAATACCGTAGATATTATAACTAAAGATAAATATCAGAATTTTGAATTAGAGCTAGAATGGAAAGTTTCTAAAGCGGGTAATAGTGGAATTTTTTATTTTGCTTCAGAATCGCAAAGCTACATATGGCAATCAGCTCCTGAAATGCAAGTTCTCGATAATGACAATCATCCAGATGGGAAAAACCCGCTCACTTCAGCTGGTTCCTTATTTGCTTTAATTGCACCTAACAATGGCAAGACCAAGTCGGTTGGTAAATATAATAAAGCTAAAATTAAGGTTTTAAAAAATAGAGTTGAGCATTGGTTGAATGGTGTAAAGATATTAGAATATGTTTATCAAAGTAATGCAATGTGGGAGCTCGTTGATAAAAGTAAATTTAAAGATATGCCTTATTTTGCAAAAGCCACCTCCGGACATATTGGTCTTCAACATCATGGTGAAGAAGTATGGTATAGAAATATTAGGATACGAAAGTTGTAATATGAAAAGAAGAAAATTTATTAAAGATACCTCATTCTTAATTGGTGGACTGTCTTTACCTTTTGTTGGTTCATCATTTCTATCAGGTTGTTCCAATCAGCCTGCATTTAAAATTTCTTTAGCAGAATGGTCATTGCACCGTGCTTTGCGATCGAAGAGTATTGATCATTTAGATTTTATTTCTTTAACAAAAACGGAGTTTGGTCTTGATGCTGTAGAGTATGTCAATTCATTCTTTTTTGATAAAGCGAAAGATCAAAAATATCTGAATGAAATGAAAACTAGGGCAAACGATTATGGTGTAAAGAGCTTATTGATTATGTGTGACAATGAAGGTAATCTTGGCGATCCTGATCCTAACAAAAGAAATCAATCGGTGGAGAATCACTATAAATGGGCTGAAGCTGCAAAGTTTTTAGATTGTCATTCCATTAGAGTTAACGCCAGAAGCGATGATAGCTTGCCATATCAAGAACAGCTAGATTTAGCAGCAGAAGGGTTAACTAAGCTTGTTGAATTTTGCAATGGAATGAATATCAATACAATAGTTGAAAATCATGGTGGCCTTTCATCAAACGGTGCTTGGCTATCTAGTTTAATGAAAAAAATAAATCATCCACGTGCAGGTACCCTTCCAGATTTTGGAAATTTTTTGATTAAAAATGAAGATTGGTATGATCGCTATAAAGGCGTTAAGGAGCTTATGCCTTTTGCAAAAGCAGTCAGTGCAAAAAGCCACGAGTTTGATGCAAATGGAAATGAAGTGCGGACCGATTATTATAAAATGATGAAAATAGTTTTAGATGCAGGCTATAGTGGCTATGTGGGTATTGAATACGAAGGAAACAAGCATTCTGAATACGATGGCATTCACCTTACTTCAAAGCTTCTGAAAAAAATCAATAATCAAAATTCTTAGTTTAGCGACCTCATCATTGACTTGGCTGATCTTATCAGCGTCAATGTATAGCTATCGCTAGTTTTTGCGATGCTATCTAAATACCTTTGATATTTTGCTGAACTTAAAGGATTATTAATATAATCAACTAATACGTCCTGAATTCTTTCATCAGTTTCATAAGGTTTTCCAATGCCTAAGTTTTTTGGCCACTCTCTGCTTTTTTTAATAATTTTACGTGCTTCAGTAAGCTGCTTGCTGCGAATTAATCGTATAGATTTCTCAAGCAGTGCCCATTCATATAACTGGCGACTTTCTTTACCCATTTCAGATGGTAGAACTTTTGTATTATTTAAAATGTTTATGCATTCATCAACTTTACCAAGGTATAGTAATGATTTAGCATGCAATACATGGACGTTAAAATTATCTGAAAATTTTAGATAAGCTTTTTCCGAAAAACTTTCAGCTTTTTTCCACATTTTATTTTCTTGGTAATACTGAACAGCATATAAATAAGCAATCCATGAATCTTGAGCATAACTGATTGCTCTTTCAAGGTCCTTTTCAGTTTGATCTTTCTTCCCATAGGTATCATTCAATTTTGCGCGCGAAATATAAAACGGCATTGAATCAGGCGTATTTTCAAGACTATTAAATAAAGCCATTGCTTCTTCATTTCTATCTTTTGCCCAATAATTCAAACCAAGGTAGTATCTTAGCTTCCAGTCAGGAGTGTTATTTACAGCCCATTCTAAAGCTTGAATAGTTTCTCTTCTAAATGGATGAGCATAATCAGCAGATATATCTTTGATATTTTTTAACATTTGAGAATCTTGCGTTATGTAGGCTAACCATATCTGAGAAATAGGATCAAGCGTAATGCTATTATTTAAACGAACAAATAAATTCTTAGCATCATTATTAAATCCGCGATTATAATATGAAATAACGTTTTCTAAATGTGTTTGACCCTGATATTCATTGTTAATCAATGATAAATAATGATTCCAATTTCGATCGGTAGGATTAAGAAAGTAAGATTCTAGATTCGCAATATGATGCAAGGGATCAATAGATAATAATGATGCGATTTCACGCCGAGCCTTAACTGGGTCATCCTTCATTCTATAGGCCATCGTCAATACTTGGCGAGCGCTCATATTTAACTGATTAAATTGTAAAGACTTCTGGGCATACTCTATAGCTAGATCATACTGTTTCTCATATAAATAAATTTCGGCCATCTCTAAAAATGCTGCGGAACGATGACTCATGGATCTTGCAGCCCAGCCATATGATTCTTTAGCATTAATATGGTTTCCAAGCGCTCTATATAAGTTTCCCGCAATAAAATTTGATTCCGGATCGTAGGTATTTAATTGAAGGCTGGGATTGATCATCTCTAACCCTTTTTCATATTGACCGCTTCTATAATAAAGATCTGCCATCGCTGTTCTGGTTTGCAGGTGGTACGGTTCTTTGGATAAGACTTTTTCAAAAATATCTCTCGCTTCCTGATAAAATCTTTCTTTTAATAATTCATATCCTTGGAAATATTCCTGATCGTATTTGGACATTGCTGATATTGCTTTTTTATCAAGCTTAAATGGGCGATCTAATAATTTTGTTTGAAGCTTAGTATTAAAATGTAGGTTGAGTTCATCTACTATGACCTCCATGCCATCGATGGAAATACTATCTACTAGTAGCGTATGAATTTCCATGGGCTTAAAGCTAATCTCTTTTGAAGCAATCAATTTTGAATTAGATAAAACATTGACCACTCCATCAATAGAAATAAATGAATGCAGTTTAATTGAAATATTACCGCTATCAGGTACCGATTGAATATTTAATACACCATTTTCAGATGCTTCACTTATTCCTCCTATTGCTTGGACAGGAAACCAATATTCAGTCCACTGATCAGAAGCATATGGATCAAACGAGGCTTTTCTGACTGGATTATTATTAGCTTGGTCCTCACGATACTGAACAAATTGCCTACCAGCCTGGAACTCGATGTATTGCCCATCGGTATCAGTTAAATGATCTTCCCAAATACCGCCCTGATCAGAAAGAGACCACAGCCATAATTTCTGGCCAGGCATTTCATCGTGATTTGCCCAATGCCCAAATCCATATCCATCATTATGATAATAACCACCAAAGAAATTTTTCCAATAACCAATGACGTGATAAGATTTATGGCCACCAAATTGATTATTAGTGTATAGAGAAAGGTTCCTCCCTTTATTATCGATCGGCCATTTTCTTACTTCTCCATTATGTTTCAAATATTGGTTTCCTGGAAAAACAAGCTCTAGATCATCCTTAGCAAAAGCTGCCCCCGTCATCCAATTATAATAAGGTTGAACCATTGATGTGGAATTATACCAACTCGTATTAGTTTTAAAATTTGATCTATCTTTCTCAAGATTTACTTCTACCCTCCAAAAAGTTCTAGAGGGTAAATCCATCCCACCGACAAAAGTGGATATACTACCGTCGTTATTTTTTCGAACTAAATAGTCTACCTTGGTTGCTGTTGCGGGTGTATGGCCAATAATACCAAAATTAAATTCAATACCTCCAGATGTCCATGGACCACGGAGAGCAATATTGCGGAACTTCATTACCTCATTACGATAAATAAATTCTTCTCCATTTGATTTATCAACTGCACCCCATACCTTACCACCAACTTCAGGTAGCATAAAAACTTCTATATAATCATTCTCCATTTTAATTACTTGCCAACTTTGCGGTTCGCTTTCTGAGCTATACCCCATAAAAGCATGATAAGGATACAATCTTTTATCTTTAGTAAGTATTGGAATAGGATTCGGGTCAGAAAAGGGATATGTAGAAATGATTCTGTCTTCTACAGTATAGCTCGCATCATTTCTTGAGCAGCTCACTATAAATAATATAGCAAATGATAAGATAGCTATTGATGTTTTATTCATATGGTAATATAGTTTCAATAGTAAGCATTTTCACCAAAAAAACTATTATTTGTAGCATGCTTAATATTCTAAAAGAAAAGCTTCTACATCATTCCATGATCCTCTATAAATACAGCGACTCATTTTCTTATCTAATTGATAGTCATACATTTTATCATAATAATTTTGAAGTAATTGCTGGATCCAATTGTGATGCTCATCTTTATTATTGCTTTGAAAAGCGATGCTAATTTGTTTATCTATTTTGTTATAACTATCCATTCCTAATCTTTTTGAAATTTTCTCTAATTGATCTTTTAACTTATTGCATAGGCTAATGGATGATTGACTCTCTAATGCATTAAGAACATATTCATTATAAATATGATCAGATCGAAGATCTAGAGGCTGATCAATAATTACAATTTTCGAATTAATCATTTTATGATAGAAATTTTCAGGAATAACCAACTTGCCAATCGCTCTCGACTCATCCTCAAGTATAATTGTATTATTTGGAATCTTTAAATAATTGCATGCTAAGCTATTTTCAAAATCAATCGGTGATGGCTGAGGAGTTTGAAACCCGCCAAATGCAGAGCCTCTGTGATTTGCATGCATTTCAAGATCAATCCCATTGATCAATTTTGAAACCAATCCTGTTTTATTTGAACCTGTTTTACCTGCAATAATAATCCACTCTTTTGGATCATTTGCAGCCTTATCAAGAATTGTTAAACAAGAATTTCTTAAAGATTTAAAACCTCCTTCAATCTTTGGTATATCAATTCCTCTTTCTGCAATCCAGCTTTGAGCAATTTCAGAGCGCTGGCCTCCTCTGGCGCAATATAGATGCGCTGATGGGTTTTCTTCAATGAAGTCTACCCATGCTTCAATGCGTTTTTCTTTAACTTTATCTTTAACGATTGCGTGCCCTAGCTCCGTTGCAGACTGCCCTCCTAATTTCTTATATGCTTTTCCAACTAATTCACGTTCTTCATCAAATAGTATTGGAAGATTAGTACTTGTTGGAAGAGCTCCTTTAGAAAATTCAACTGGCGCTCTTACATCTATGAATGGAATTTGTTTTTGTAGTAAAGAAATTAGCATTGTCAGATTAAATTAAAAGTACACCAATGTAACTTTCACATCATATATAAAATGAAATTTTCAAAATTTATTATTGTTGGTATTCTTGGGGCTATTACGAATGTAATTATATTCTATACATTTGTTGATATATTAGGCTACAAGCCACTCCAAGTATCAGCTGTTGGATTTCTTTTGGCTAGCTTTCAAAATTATGTCCTAAATCATAATTGGACATTTAATCATATTACTAAAGATCGCTCGATAGCTACCAATGACTACCTCAAATATCTAGGAATCGCTTTAATTGCATTATCGGTTAATTTATTTGTTCTGCAATATATTTTAATTGAATTCCAGCCAGAACCGAAGGTTATTGGCCAATGCATCGGGATCGTTGCAGGTACGCTAATTAATTACTATGGCTCAAAGCTTTGGGTGTTTCGTGCAAGAAATTAATCGCTTCACAAAAAGAGTATTTATTTTATCTGCTGTACTTTTGACAGTTCGTTTAATATTTATATCAAATACATTCCTTGTTGATGATGAGGCGTATTATGCAATGTACGCTCGACATCTGTCTTGGGGTTATATTGACCATGGCCCTGTGGTTGCATTTGTAATTTGGTTCTTTACCCAATTATTTGAGTCTAGCTTCACTGTACGATTGGGTTCTGTTGTAATGATGACATCCTTGGCATACTTATTATATTTCTTTGGAAAGAAATATTTCAATCAAGTTACCGCATTGACAATTTCTTTATTAGTTGCTGCCAATCTTTTATTTCATACCAATTCAATCATTATTACACCTGATGTACCGCTTGCTTTTTTTTCAATCACTTCTATCCTTTTTTATTATATCGCTTATTTTAAAAATGAAAAATATATCTATTTAGGTGGAGCAATGTTAGGGCTTGCGGTATTATCAAAAGTTTCTGCACTATTTCCTGCAATTGGAATTGTTTTATTCCCTGTAATTATAAAAGATAAAAGATATTGGTTGAAAAATATTCACTATTATGGCTCTTTTTTGCTGGCCTTGATATTCTTTATTCCATTTGCAGTATGGAATTTACAAAATGATATGGCGTTTGTTAGATATCAAGGAGCGCATATTGTCCAGCGGGGAGGTTTTAATCATTTCATTGAACTTTGGCTGGGTGTAGCGCTATTAATTGGACCTCTCTATTTCTATTATTCAGTATTTAAACCAATCGCTAACCTTAAAAATTGGAAACAGATAAGCGATGAAAAGAAATATTTTACTTTGGTTACTGCAGTTCCTTTATGCTACTTTATGATTCATTCCCTATTTTCGAGATTTGAGCTAAATTGGGTGGCTCCAGTATTTTTTGGCGGTCTATTCCTATTGGGGCTAGAATTAGATTCTATAAAAAAACTTAAGAAAGGGTTTCGTATTCAAATTATTTACTCGCTGGTGTTAATTAGCCTGATAATGGCTCAATCCTTTTACCCAATACTTCCATTAAAAGGGAAATCTGATCCAACCAATCGATATTATATGTATTCAAATTTGATCGACGATACAAAAAAAATGCTGAACGAGCAGCCAGATTTAGCAAAGCTGAGAATTGTGAGTAACGAATTTCAAATTCCATCCATGATCAATTTTTATTTAAACCCTACAATGGAAGCAATTTGTCTTTCGATCGATTACCATGAAACCTTGTATTCTTTCTTATATGATCAAAATAGTATTAAGGGGGAAGACTTCATTTATATTCATGACAAAGACGTCTTCCCAGAAAAACTAAAGCCTTACTTTGATAATTATGAACTAATTCTTAAATCTGAGGAATCAAGAAATAATTCATCTGTAGCAACCTATACATTGTGGTTAGTAAAAAATTATGCAGGTAAAATATAGATATTATGGATAGACGCTATGACATTGATTGGATAAGGGTTATCGTGCTTGGCATTTTAATTTTCTATCATGCCTGGGCTAGCTTCATGCCATTTGCTAAATCAATCTTCATGCCTCAAAACGAAGACTTTTTAATACCCATGGGAATCCTCATGAGCTTGATCAACATTTGGCGCATCCCTATTTTATTTATGATTTCTGGCATGGGTATATTTTTTGCAATGCAAAGCAGAAATTGGAAACAAATGGTAAACGACCGTATCAAGCGCATTTTTTTACCCATGCTTTTTGGTTTTTTATTTATTGGTCCATTAACAGCATTTTTTGGCATGCTTTTTTATGATGAAGAATTAGCGTGGTACCCAAGCCTATTCCATCTTTGGTTTCTGTTGAATATTTGGATCTATTTCTGTGTTCTTTTGCCTTTATTCTTATATTTGCAAAATAGACCAAATAATTTTTTATTTACAAAATTACAATCAATAATATCATTACGATTTGGAATCTATATTTTTGCACTTCCATTTTTAATTGAAGCGCTGGTTATTGATCCTCAGGATTACCCTTCCTATGCGACCACATTACATGGATGGGTACTTGGACTGATTTGTTTTACGTGTGGATTTATATTTGTATCTCTTAAGGATTATTTTTGGAATGCCCTTGAAAAGATAAAAAGCTTTTCTCTTATAGTGGCTTTTTCTTTATATATGTATCGATTATTAACGATGGAATTATGGGCACCTAGTATTTTTATTGCTTTTGAATCATTTAATTGGATGATAGCAATATTGGGATACAGTGCAAAATATCTAAATCAGCCTTCTAAAAGATTAGGCTATCTAAGCGCTGCTGTTTACCCCATATATATTCTACATTTCCCAATACAATATTTCTTCTCATTGTACATCTTACCGCTTCCAACTTCTGCATTCATTAAATTCATCTTACTTGTATTGTGTGTTTTTGGTGTAAGCTTCACCATTTATGAATCCATGATAAAGCGCGCTAATTGGTTGCGACCATTATTTGGTATGAAATTGAAAGGAAAATAAAATGAGAAATTATCTTATCATTATTACCTTATTAATATTACTTCTTTCAGCCTGTCAAAAATCAAATGAACAGATACAATTAAAATATTTAGGCGCTGCAGGATGGGTAATTACTGATGGAGGAACCAAAGTCTTAGTTGACCCCTATCTTTCAAGAATCAAATTAGTTGGTAGAAGCACATCTAGTAAAATTTCTAATGCAGCGAAAAATCGAGATTGGGGTTCAGATACTAGAAAAAAATATTACCGTGATGATCGATTTGAGCCCGATACAACAATTATTAATTATTTGATTAATGGAGACGCTATTGATTCTAGCGCATATATTTTTGTCCACCACACGCATTTTGATCACGCAGCAGATGTACCTTACATCGCGATGAAAACTGGAGCTCGAGTAATCGGAACTGAGAGTCTTGCCAATCTTTTAAAAGCACACGGTGTACCCGAAAAACAAATAATTACTGTTCAAGGTGGTGAAGATTATGACTTTGAAGATTTTTCTGTAAAAATATTACCCTCCTTACACTCGGCTCTTGGGGATAAACAATATTTTAGTTCAGAAAAGATTCCAAGCGATATCAAAGTTCCGCTTCAAATCAAGGAATATGTTGAAGGTGGCTCCTTGATGTTTTTCTTTAGATTTAAACATCATAAAGTGATGACAATGGGCTCTATGAATTTTATTGAAAAAGAAATTAATGGTCTTAGGCCAGATATACTTATTGCAGGAAGTGCAAATTCAAGAAAAGAGATATATAACTATACTAGAAGATTGCTAAAAGCTACTGGATTCCCAAAAACAGTTATACCAACACATTGGGATGATTTTAGGGTTCAGTATGATGCGCCACAGCAAAAAGCATTAGAGTCAAAAGCTTTACCGTTTGTTGAAGATATCAAAGCTACCGCGCCAAGAACAAAGATTATCTTACCTGAGCATTTGGTTCCAATAACTATATATTAATAATTAAGGCAGTTGAAATACATCCTCAACGTTGCATTTGAGAGTCTTTGCGATCTTTAATGCAAGGACGGTAGATGGAACATATACGCCATTTTCAATTCCATTGATACTCACTCTTGATACACCGGCACTTTCGGAAAGCTCTTGTTGGGTGAGTCCAGCTGACTTTCGAAGCTCCTCAAGATTATTTAAAAGTTTTTTATGGTGCTTGCCCACAAATTAATCTTCTTCAAATTCTTCAACAGCGCTTGTTAGTTCTTCACCGGTATTTGGGTATATGTAACCAGCAGTCACCATACCCACACCTAGCGCCATCACCAATAACCCAACGCCCTCATAAAAGTCTCCTAAAGATGCAAAACCAAATAGATTAATTCCAAGGCCAACATACATGATCGCCAATCCGGCTCTAAGTCGTTTGTTTGGCTCTTTTACTATTTCATTGCTTGTAGAATTTGTCATTTGATCTCCTTACTTCTTTTCAAATTTTTCAACGGCACTGGTTAGTTCTTCGCTCGTATTTGGATAGAGATAACCAGCCGCCATCACTCCAGCTCCAATTACACCAACCAAAAGACCAACTCCTTTAAATAGCGATCCCATTGCCACTAGCCCAAACAAGTATATCCCGATACCTACGAACATGGTAATTATTCCACCTCTGCGGTAGTCCAATGGCTCCTTTTTCCTTTCATCTAAAATACCTACTAACTCATTTATCTTGAGTGGATTATCAAGGTGTTTTGCTATTTCCATTATAGTTTGTTTCTTGTGTTTGCTCTCATAATAAATCATGATGAAAGCTGCTATTGGAATGATCATTCCTGCGACGATGCCTAAAACTGGAATTAATATATTATCAATCTGTAATTCGTACATAAATCTCCTTTATAAATGTAAAGTATACCTTTGCAGACGTTGTTTTAAAAACAAACCAGTTGGTACAACTACATTTGTAGCAAGTGCTGAATCTCTGGCAGCAGGAGGTGTTGGAAATGATGAAGATTGTGAAGATGGTGAAGATGGTGAAGATTGTGAAAATGGTGGTGAAGATGGTGAAGATGGTGAAGATGGTGAAAATGGTGGTGAAGATGGTGAAGATGATGATAGCGATAGTGATTTTGGTGATGAAGG
>JAYZHS010000067.1:0-6131 GCA_036166315.1 Fidelibacterota bacterium | reverse complement strand
CCTAAATCATAAAGCATTTTATCGCAAGCATCAATCATCATTGGAGGTCCACACATGTAGTATTCAATTTCTGATGGATCCTCATGATCATTAAGATAACTATCTAAGGCTATATTATGAATGAATCCAGTTGGTCCTTCCCAATTATCCTCAGACATGGGTTCTGATAAACCTACAATATATTTAAAGTTTGGGTTTTCTTTTTCAAGTTTAATAAAATCGTCATGATAGAACATTTCTTTTGCTGATCTAGCGCCATAGAAAAAAGTAATTTTACGTTTAGTCTTTTTAGTTTCAAGAAGATCGAATAAGTGGCTTCTCATAGGCGCCATACCTGCACCACCACCCAGATAAACCATTTCTCGATCGGTTTCTTTTGCAAAGAATTCACCAAATGGTCCAGAAATAGTAACCTTGTCACCTTTTTTAAGATTAAATATATAGGAAGATGCAATTCCTGGCGGTACCTGATCCCATAATGCTGGGGGTGGCGTAGCTATCCTTACATTTAACATAATAATATTTCCCTCAGCAGGATGATTTGCCATTGAGTAAGCCCTAAAACAATCTTCATCATTATTAGCAGTTACATCCCATATTTTAAATTTATCCCAATCCTCATGATATTCTTTTTCTATGTTAAAATTTTTAAAATTAAGATCATGATATTCGGGAATATCTATCTGTATATATCCGCCTGCTGTAAAATTTAAGTTCTCACCTTTTGGAAGTTCTAAAACCAATTCTTTGATAAAGGTCGCAACATTTTTGTTTGATCGAACAGTGCAATCCCATTTTTGTATATTAAATATTTCATCCGGAACATGAACTTTCATGTCTTCTTTGATCTTTACTTGACATGCTAAACGCCAGCTATCTTTAGCTTCAGTTCTATTTATATGACCTTTTTCAGTTGGAAGAATCTCTCCGCCACCTTCATTTACCTGACACTTACACAACGCGCAAGTTCCTCCGCCGCCACATGCGGAAGGAAGAAAGATACTTTCAGTTGCTAGCGCAGAAAGAAGAGTTGAGCCAGGACGAACTTGAATAGATTTATCATCATCTCCATTAATATTTAAATTAACATCTCCCTGCGGAAGTAGTTTGGACTCTGCAAGATTTAACATTAATACTAGGATTAATATTACCCCGCTGAAAATTGCTACACTTAAAATTGTTGAAGCAGTAATCATAATTGAATTCCCCCAAATGACATGAATGCAATTGAAATTAAACCGGTTAATAACATTGTTATTCCTACGCCCCTTAACTTAGATGGGACATTTGAATAACGCAATCTATAGCGTATAGATGCCATCGCAACAATCGCCAAAAACCATCCTAATCCAGAACCAAAACCGAAAACAATAGATTCCATAAGTGTATAATTACGCTCAACTAGAAATAAAGATCCACCCAATATTGAACAATTCACAGCAATTAAAGGAAGAAAGATTCCGAGGCTTTGATACAATGAAGGAGAAAATCTATCAATTACCATTTCTACTAATTGAACCATGGCAGCTATTACGGCAATAAAGACAATCGGTTTTAGAAAGCTTAAATTTATTTCAGGAAAACCAAGCCAGGCTAACGCACCATCACCTAGAAGAAAACCATAAATAAACCAATTTACAGGTGCTGTAATTGTTAAAACAAATATCACAGCAAAACCCAGCCCTATAGATGCATCGACTTTTTTAGAAACTGCCAAAAAAGAACACATTCCAAGAAAATATGCTAAGAGTATATTTTCCACAAAAACAGCTTTAGTAATTAAACTTAAATAATGTTCCATATGGTTATTCCCGGTCTACTTTTCCTACAATTTTTTGTACCCAAACTATTAATCCAAGGATTATGAAGGCTCCAGGGCTTAGAACCATTAAGCCCATATTTTCGTAACCAGCAGCATATATAAATTCTGGAATTACGCTATACCCATATAAAGTTCCACTTCCTAAGAGCTCTCTAAAAAAACCAACACCAATAAGAATAATGCCGTATCCTAAGCCGTTACCAAGACCATCTAAAAATGATTTCCATGGTCCATTTTGCATTGCAAAAGCCTCTGCTCTGCCCATAATGATACAATTTGTGATAATTAATGAGACAAATACGCTTAACTGCTTACTAATATCATACATGTAAGCTTGAAGGATAAGATCGGTTAAAATTACCATTGATGCAATAACAGACAACTGAACAATAATTCTTACTTTTGATGGGATTAAGTTTCTTATTAGTGATATTACAGTATTCGAAATGCAGAGAACCGCGATAACAGCTAATGTCATTACTAATGCAATATCTAGCTTAGTAGTAACTGCAAGTGCTGAACAAATCCCTAAAACCTGTAAACTGATCGGATTATTGCTCATCAATGGATCAGCAACGGCTTTTTTTGACTGTTTACTTAAAAGCGCCACTAGCCTTCATTTCCTTTCCTAATTTGATCAAAATAAGGATTATAGGTCTGCAAACCTTTAAGTAAAAATTGATTTAGTCCTCTCGATGTCATTGTTGCTCCAGTGATTCCATCAACTAAATGATATGCTTCATCGGATGATTCATCTACTTTCCCTTTGACTGTTTGAATCCCAACAAGATTTCCATCATTATCAATAAATCTTTTACCAACAAAATTTTGCTGAAACCAAGGCTTGTCAACCTCTGCGCCTAAGCCCGGTGTTTCGATGTGTCTGTAAAAAGTGATTCCCTTAGCCGTAGCACCATCGGGTTCGATAGCAAAGTATCCATACATAGTTCCCCACAATCCTTTTCCAGAAATAGGAATTGCAAAGCCATCAATTTTTCCATCAACGACTTTTTTATATAAAGGAAAAAGGTCTTGATCTAGCTTGGGATCAATATCTTCAGGAAGTTTATTTGGAACGACCTCACCTGAGCTATTAACTACAAACGACACAATTGATTCATTAAAAATTTCTTCTACATTCTCTACGGTCCAAGGAGCTTCAACTGAAGGTGAAAAGTCAAGTGAGCTCAATATATTCTTTTTAATATCAGCTTGAATATTTTTTTGAGTAAGATCATCAAGAGATGAAAAAACAGATGATAAAATAAAAGCAAGGATCATGGTTATCATGGTAGTAAAAATTAATGTGTAGCGGTTGCTATGCATGTCGTGCTTTCCTCCTATTGATGTTTGATTGAATAACAAACCAATCAATTAAAGCAGCAAAAGCATTAACAAATAAAATTGAAAGCATAACGCCTTCAGGATAAGCAGGATTAACGGAACGAATTATAACAGTCAATGACCCAAATAAAATTCCATATATCCATCTTCCTTGATTTGTATGGCAACCGGTAACTGGTTCAGTAGCCATAAAAACTGTTCCAAATAGAAAACTACCCATGACTAAATGGTAATGAGGAGGAATTGAAAACATCGTATTGGTAGAAAAGGGAGAGAATAAATTCGTTACTATTGCCATTGAAAAAAGACCTACTACTGCACCAGAAATAACGCGCCAATTAATTATCTTAATGTACATCAAAAAAATTGCAGCAAGAATGATCAAAAGCTTATTGGTTTCGCCGATTGAGCCAGGTACCCAACCCCAAAAAAGATTCCACCAAGAAAAATCGAATTGAGTTACATTGCTTAGCATTGATAAAGCATCTTGATTGAGCTCGCTTGCAGGTACAGCTAAGGCAGTTGCCCCAGAATAACCATCAGGTCCGTAAACCCAAACTTTATCTCCGGAAATCTTTGTTGGGTAAGTAAAAAAAATAAAAACTCGCGCTAATAAAGCGGGATTAAAAATATTCATACCAACACCACCAAAAATTTCTTTACCTATAACTATTCCAAAAGTTGTTGCAATAGCAATCTGCCATAGAGGAATATTGGGTGGCATAGTTAAAGGAATCAGGGCGCATGTGACTAAAAACCCTTCACTTACTGGATGTTTCCTTACAACAGCAAAAAGAAGTTCCCAAAAAGCACCTGAAGCAAAAGTTACTGCAATTATTGGAAATATCTTTCCAAAACCAAACCAGAAATTCTGCCAACCAGACCTTTCAATATCTAATGCGATTGCATTTTGATAACCAATATTAATCGCGCCAAATAAATATAAAGGAAGAAGTGAGATAACAACTAGAATCATTATTCGCTTTGTATCAATACTATCTCGAATATGCGGACCTGATTCTGTCACTTCATCTGTTGAAAAAAGGATTGTATCTGTGGCTTCAAAAATTGGGTAAAGTCTTTCAAATCTTCCACCTTTCTCAAAATGAGGTTTTGATTTATTTAAGATATTTCGAAGAAAATTCAACATTTAAGATTCACTCTCAATTAGATTTAATCCATCTCTTATCGCTTGTCCAAGATCTATTTTACTTGGACATGCAAAGCTGCACAGAGCAAAATCTTCTTCATCGCATTCAAAAATACCAAGTTGCTCCATTTCTTCGATGTCTTCTGCCAGGATAGCCCTATAAAGAGGATTAGGCAAAATATCCATGGGTAGGACATCCTCCCATGAATTAATTGGCACCATGTATCTCTCGCTACCATTTTTTAGGGTATTAAAATTATACCCCCTAGTTATTGAACCTAAAAATGCATTGGTTAGGCTATACCTTGAAGAAGCAGAGCCTGGCCTTAGCATTCCTAAAAATTCACGCTTTCCTCCTTCAGGAACAACTGAAATACTTGAATCGTAGAAATTTATGTAATTTTCTGTATCTACCTTATTGCCTGTTAGCACGTCTCCAGAAATAATTCGATTTTCACCTTCTTTAAGTTTATCACCTAATAATGGTTTGAGCTGTGCGCCTATTCTTGATTTAAAATGTGTTGGCTGAATAACGCTTGGTCCGCCAATTGAAATATACAATGTCGTATCCAATTCACCTGTAAGAAAAAAACTTCCAATACGAGCAACATCTTGAGCATTGACCACCCAAACATGTTCATTGGGTCCAATGGGAGATATGTGATGAATTTGAATACCAACATTCCCAGCTGGATGAGGACCTGAAACGCTGTGAGTAACAACATTTTCAAGATTTAACAATGAATCTGAAACTGTATTTTCGTTATGCGAAAGATGAACGCGCCCACTCGTCAATTTATCAAGAATTTTTACACCAGCTTGAAATTGTGTTCGGCGACCTCGAAGAGCTAAATCTAGATTAACTGATAAAGGAGCTGTATTCCATCCGGATACGAAAATATCACGAGGAGTTTTTTGCGGATCGGCAATTTTGTTGAATGGCCGTTGACGAATAAATGGAAATAAACAATTATCAATCATTACAGATAGAACTGATTCTGCACTTAATGAATCTATCTCATCTAACTTATACGAATTAGTACTGCACAATTCTTCTTTTTCAGATAGTTTTATAACTATTTTTTCAATTCGTCTTCTTTCGCCATATTCAATTTTTTTAATTTTACCCCCGCCTAAGGAAGGAAAAGAAATTTGTTCATTAGATTTGCATTTAAAGAGTGGGGAGCCAATCTTAACAGAATCACCCTCTTTAACCAAAAGCTTGGGTTTTATTCCATTAAATTGATAAGGCTTGATTGCAACAGAATCTAATAATTCACTCTTATTAACTACATCATCAGGTTGTCCTGAGATCTGAATATTATGACCTTTAATAATATTTATATCAGCCAATTATAATCACCCCTCAACAATTTACATGCCCTGAAACATGATCGTTGACCTAGAAATCCATTCAGCAACAGGACTAAAATACCACCCAAAAACAAAACTTGGGATTGCTAAAACTAACAAAATAACCAAGGCGAGCTTTGATGAAGGATTAACCAATTCATCACTACGCTCTCCAGATAAGTACATATGCTTTACAACGCGTATGTAATAATACAGCGATACAACACTATTAATTACACCAACAAAGGCTAACCAATAAAACTTAGAGCCAGCTTCTATCACAGCTGCAAAAATATAGAACTTTCCTACAAATCCTGCAGTTGGGGGTAATCCCGTAAGAGCAACCATGAATAGGGTCATCGCTATACCAACAATCGGCATCTTCCAGCCATGGCCATAAAAATGACTAAACTCCTCACCACCTATCTGATCATTAACATATATCACAACAAAAAAAGCGCC
>JAYZHS010000066.1:0-8078 GCA_036166315.1 Fidelibacterota bacterium | reverse complement strand
GAAGGATCTTTAGTTGATTTTGATACTGCATCTCGAATTGAATCAAGATTTTTTGTACAACTCGCCATTGGAAATATATCTAAAAATATAATGAAAGCAACTTGGTTTCAGCTGAACGAATTGAATTCAGGAGTGAGCAGGCCCCAAAATATTTCATTAGCACCAACCTTAAAAGTTGGAGTTCTAGGCGCGGGGCTAATGGGGCATGGTATCGCACATGTATCTGCTTTGGCTGGTATAGACGTTGTGATGGTTGATGTTAATGAGGAAATTGCAAATAGTGGCTTAAATCGCATAAGAGCTATTCTTGACGGTGCGCAAAAAAGAGGTCTAATAAACAAAGAAAAGGTAGACAGCGCCTTTAAGAGAATTACTGCAACCAATGATTATAAATTACTTAAAGGATGTGATTTGATCATAGAAGCGGTTTATGAAGATCGAGAACTAAAAGGAGAAGTTACTGCTAAGGCTGAAAAACAGCTTGAAAAAGATGGAGTGTTTGCATCAAACACATCTACGATTCCTATTTCAATTCTAGCTAAAAAAGTGGTTTCTCCGGAAAAATTCATAGGTATACATTTTTTCTCTCCAGTACATAAAATGAAATTAGTTGAAATCATTAAAGGGGAAATGACTGCTCCTGAAACGCTTGCTAAAGCATTTGATTATGTATTAAAAATTAAAAAAATACCAATTGTAGTAAATGATAGTTTAGGGTTTTATACCTCACGAGTTTTTGAGAGATATACCAGTGAAGGTATGGCGCTACTAGCAGAAGGCAATTCTGCAAAAAACATTGAAGCGGCTGGCAAACAAGCAGGCTTCCCTGTTGGCCCACTTGCAGTTATCGATGAAATAAGTATTGGTTTAGCTGCTCATATTCGTGATGAATCTTTGAAAGAATTAAAAAAAGATGGAAAGAAGATTTCAATTGAACCTTGGGATAAAGTTATAGATTTTATGACAAAAGAGGTAAATCGAACTGGTCGCGCCGGAGCTGGAGGTTTTTATGAATACCCTGCTAATGAAACAAAACATCTTTGGTCTGATCTACATAAATATTTTCCTTTATCTGATAATCCCCTATCGCAAAAAGAAATGATCGATCGTTTTTATTTTTCACAGGCAATTGAAACCGTTCGCTGCTATGAAGAGGGTGTATTAAACTCAGTAGCTGAGGCAAACATTGGTAGTATTTTTGGCTGGGGCTTTCCTTTATTTAAGGGTGGTACCCTTCAATTTATTAATGACTATGGATTAAAGAGTTTTAGAGATCGCGCTAAAGATTTAAGTAAAAAATACGGTAAGAGATTTTTTCCACCTAAGCTGATTGATCAAAAGATTGAAGAGGGCCAAGATTTTTAATGAAAAAAATTATTTTAGATAAAACGTTAATAGGTAAAAAGTATCCTGAGATAAACTTTGATGTAGAAATTGAAATATTACGCCTTTTTTCTAAGGCTACCGGTCAAGAAGATCCCATTTACTTCAATGAAGAAGCTGCACGCAAGGAAGGCCACCCATCTATATTAGCTCCCCCAACTTTCTTGATAGCTGTTGCTATGCGGCAAGAGAATCCTTATCTCTATTTAACTGATCTTAATGTTCCAATAGGGCGCATTCTTCACGCCAATCAGGAGTATAGTTATTTTTCCCCTATTCATGCAGGTGACCAGCTAAAAATGAATAGTAGAATTGATAATATATTTGATAAAAAGAATGGAGCCTTACAATTCGTATCTTTTTTTTCAGTGTATACAAATCAAAATAATTTAAAAGTTGCTGAATCGATTTCAACGGTGGTGGTTAGATGAAAGATTTTGAGAACTTGAAGTTAGATGTTGGCGATAAAATCCCAGCACTTGAATTGAATGAAATTTCAAGATCATCACTTGCTTTATATTCTGAGGCCTCAGGTGATAACAATCCAATACATACAGATATAGATTTTGCAAAAGAATCTGGCCTACCTGATGTGATTGCCCATGGAATGTTGATTATGTCTTATCTTGCTAGAGCATTGACCAATACATTTTCACACCAATCCTTAACTGATTTCTCATCAAAATTCATTTCAATGACTCAAATTAATGATAGATTGTTATGCTCAGGTAAAGTAATCAGCAAGGATAAAGACTCAAATAATAATACAATTCTCAAAGTTTCATTAAACGTTGTAAATCAAAACGGTGAAAAAAGAATCACAGGTAGAGCGATTGTTAAGATTAAACCTCAAAATTTTACTGAACAAAGGATAGATTAATATGCAATTTAACGAAGAACAAATTGCCTTAAGCAAGACTGTGCGTGAATTTGCAATTAAAGAAATTCATCCACATATAGAAGAATGGGAAAAATCTGGAATGTTTCCTGCCCATTCATTGTTCAAAAAACTAGGCGCACTCGATTTGCTTGGAATAACTAAAAGTAAAGAATTTGGCGGTATGGGCCTTGATTATAGCTATGGATTGGTTTTTGCTGAAGCGTTGGGTCATGCATGGGATTTAGGGGTTATTACTGCGATTGGCGTTCATACGGATATGGCAACACCTCCAATTGATCGCTATGGATCCACTGAATTAAAAGAGGAATTTTTATCTCCTGCCATTACAGGTGATTATATAGCAGCTCTCGCCGTAAGTGAGACGGGAGGTGGATCAGATGTAGCAGCGTTAAAAACTTTCGCCCGTAAGGATGGCGATGATTATATAATCGATGGTGAAAAAATGTGGATCACAAATGCAAAGCAAGCAGACTTCTTTTGCACTTTGGTAAATACTAGCAATGAAAGTCCGCATAAAAATAAATCGTTGATACTTATACCTGCATCAAGTGCGGGCTTGACGATTGGTGATAAAATAGAAAAACTTGGTCAGCATACTTCTGATACAGCGCCTATCTTTTTCGATAATGTTCGAGTTCCTCAGAGGTACTGTATTGGCAAAGAAGGAGAAGGATTTAAAATACAGATGCAGCATTTTCAGGAGGAGCGAATTTTTTTATCAGCCAGCATACTAATCGTGCTTGAGAAATGTATTTCTAAGACCATTGAATTTTGTCAAGACAGGCATGCTTTTGGAAAAGCAATTATTGAAAACCAGTCAATACAATTTAGATTAGCAGAATTACAAACTGAAGTAGAAGCCCTTAGAGCGCTAATTTATCAGGCTTGCGAAAATTTTATCTTAGGTAAAGATATGACTTATTTGGCATCGATGGCAAAATTAAAAAGCGGAAGGCTTGCTAGAGAGGTATCTGATACATGTCTACAATACTGGGGAGGAATGGGCTACACTTGGGAAAACCCAGTATCTAAAATTTATAGGGATTCTAGAGTGTCATCAATTGCTGGGGGAACTGATGAAATCATGCTCCAGATCATTTGCAAGAAAATGGATTTACTATGAGTTCAAGCTTCAAAGCATTTGTGGTTAGAGAGGACGATAATGGTTTTTTTTCTAACTCTATCGAACATAGAAGCATTGATGATTTACCAGCAGGCGAATTAACTATTAAAGTTTCTTATTCTTCAATTAATTATAAAGATGCCCTATCGGCTTCAGGTAATAAAGGAATAACTAAATATTACCCACATACACCTGGAATAGACGCCGCAGGCATAATAATGGAATCGACAAGTTCCAAGTTTTCATCTGGCGATAAAGTAATTGTCACTGGATATGATATGGGGATGAATACTCCTGGTGGTTTTTCTGAGTGTATACGTGTTCCTGATAAATGGGCAGTAAAACTACCCGATAGTATTTCGCTAAAAGAGTCAATGGCGCTGGGCACAGGAGGCTTAACAGCAGGATTATGCATAAGGCTTCTTCAAAAGAAAAATGGAATCAAGAATAAGAAAGCTGTTGTGACGGGGGCCACTGGAGGGGTAGGCTGCTTAGCTGTTAAACTGCTATCAAAACTTGAAGCAGATGTTACTGCGGTAACTAGTAAAAAAAATTCATCAACATTTCTTCGCGCATTGGGCGCCAATACTATTATCACCCTTGATGAGCTGAAAGAACAATGTCGACAGCCACTATCAAAAGGCCTTTTCGATATAGGGGTCGATGTGGTTGGAGGTGAGGTATTATCAGGTTTACTTACATGCTTAAAACGCGAAGGTAGTATAGCATGCTGTGGAAATGTTGGGGGTGTCAATTTTGAAACGAATGTCTTTCCCTTTATTTTAAGAGGAAATAGTTTACTTGGAGTAGATTCTGCAGAGAGGTCTCTTGAAGAAAAGCAATGGCTTTGGAATCAATTTTCAAAAGAATGGAAAATTGAAGATATAGATCAGTTTAGCCGAACTGTCAGTTTAGATGATCTAGACTGTGAATTAAAAAAAATACTACAGGGTGGTCAAACTGGTCGGGTAATAGTTAAAACTATATAAACTAGAATTTTGCGTTAAACTTTAAGGTAAACTGTCTACCAAGTTTAGGTCCACCTATAATTTCTCGATGAACATCATTATTCATATTATTTACATTGAAAAGTAAATCATATCTATCGTTAAATCGATAGCCAAGCATTCCATCCAGGACAAAATAACTTTCAATCTTACCAAAATGGACACCAGCTGCCCAATCAAATTCAGGTATATATCTTGCCCCAATATTACCAAACAATCCCTTTTCAGCAATGTAAGCTAATTTTCCATTTAGTTTGTATTGCGGAGCATTTACAGGATCATAATCTCGTGTAAGTGGGTTATAGAATTTATCTTTTCCAATAAACGAAACATTTAGATCTAATGTGATATTTTTTGTTAAGAATGCGTAAATACTGGCATCCATTCCCCATAGATTAACTTTTCCATAATTAATATTTGTGAGAATAAGTGGAGGCGATACTGGCCATTTATCATCAGTCAGGTACGCGCCGAGTGTATCTCCATTTTGGTCAATATCCATCCATGAGCCTTGTCTTTGTTGTTGTGAAAGCCTCCAGAAATTTGTGGTGCTACCCGCTATTTGGACAGTCATATTAACAATATCATTCCACTCAGCACTTCCGTATGGAATATAGCGACTTCCAATGATGCCGTCTCCGCCATCAGTCCAATTGCTATTTTCCATTGCAGGTATAACACCCATAATCTCAGGGTCTGGGTTATCAACCGCATAAAAACCACTTTTGCTTGTATCGAGCAATACCGGTGTAATCCAAGTCAGGTCACTTACGAAGCTTGAATAGGTGCTATTGTAAAGATCAAAGGTTAATCTAAACTTATCTGAAACGATTCCGGAATAACCAAGTTCATATGTCCACACGGTTTCCGATTCAATTTCATTAATACGCGTATAATCTTCAGGTTTCACCTCCCAGCCAGGTCTTCCAAGTACAGCGGGGATCCACATCATTGCCCCTTCAGGTATTGGTGCTAACTGAAACTCGGTTTTTGAATTTGCACGAACATCCCAGTACATCAAATTATCTAATGAATCTCTGAAAAATGTATACCCATTATCATTACCACGTGCCATAACTGAAAAGATGCTATATTGAGCTGCTTTTACATCTAAATACAGCCCTTGAGAGCTTGGCGTATTAAAGGCTTTAGCAGCCGTCATGCGTATGGTATGATTATCATCAGGTTTATAGAGAAGTCCAATTTTTGGAGAAGCCTGAGGAATGTACTTTAGCGTGCTGCCATCTAATGGATCATTCAAAAATGTTAATCCACTTTCTTCATCTGTAAGTCCACTATGCAAATCAATCCTTCCCGCAAGGATAAGTTCAAGATAGGAATTTAATTTTGTCTGTGTCTGTGCGTATAGACCAAATTCATTGGTTACAAATAACTCGTCCCACTCATCAACCTCTCCGTCTCTATCATTATCGATGCCATCTCTGCGATAGCTCTTTGGCGCTCTGCCACCTGTACCATCGGGAAGAATAGTTCCGTATGTCTCGGGCATCGTACGCTGATAATCTCCACCCCAGACAAAACGGGTATTCATTAAATTTTCAAACTCTGTTGAATGCTGGAATTGAAAGTGGAAAAACGTGGACCGATCCACTACAATTTCACCGGTTCTCATGTTACGCGTATTACCTGAGTTGCTGGTATTTAAATAAGCTTGCGCAAACCAATTCTTATAAATCCAGCGACCTTGATAAAAATTATAGATCCAATCGTAAGCTAGATATCTTCCAATACCTGTGATATTTATATTCTTTGCGCGAGCATGTCCAAAATTCAAACTTACAAAATGGTCTTCAGAAAAGTCGTAATCCATACGAAGATCTAAGCGCTGATTGCTTATATCAAAATCAGGCAGATCATCAATCCCATCAATATTTGTATCGCTAATGATATTATCTTTTCCAAAGTAAGTTGTGTCATATTTTCCATCACCATCACGATCAACTTTGATATCCCAACCATCCCAAATCGCGCGACCATCATCAAAGAGATCATCAAGGATATCGCCATCCAAGCCATCTTCTCGCCATTGACGGTAATGCTCTTTCTTTTCATCAACCTCTATATATTCCCAGTCATGCGCAGTGAAGTTAACAGCAGACATTTTATAGCTGAACTTATTGATCTTACCCGCATGCCTTACTTGCATTTTATTGAATTCTCTTGTCCCGGTTGTATATCCAATATTTGTTCCAAGAGACTCCGAAGGTTTCTTAGATATAATATTTACAACGCCAGAATGCGCGTTTGGACCGTATAGCGCTGAAGAGGGGCCAAGCACTACCTCAATTTGACTTACATCATCGGAAGTTAGCGGAATTGTATTGTAGGCGATCAATCTTAATGAAGGGACGTTAGCCATTCTACCATCGGTCAACGTTAAGAGTCTACTTGAGAAGCTAGAATTGAATCCCCTAGCGCTTAAATTGTAACTATCCATTCCTGATGCAGTAAAATCAACACCTTTAATATTTTTAAAATAATCTCCAAGATTAGGGTTGCTTTCGCTGCGAATTTTAAGCTCAGAAATCACAGAAATCGCTGCAGGAGCATCGGTAATTTTTTCTCGTCTCCCCCTGCTTGCAGTAACCACATACTCTTGCAGTTGAATAGCAGAAACCGCTAGTTGAATACTTAAATTTTGATAGGTAGTTGGATCAACATCAAAAACATTAAGGGTTGATTCATAGGTTTCGTATCCAATGAATGAAACTTTAATCTCATATTCACCATTAGGTACGTTTTTAATTTCAAAGTAGCCTTCACCATCAGCTGCGGCACCCAGGTTGGTTTGTGCCAGAATAATATTTGCACCCGGCAATGCCTCGCCATTGGCCCTATCTGTGATTGTACCAAAAATCGTATTTTGGGTAAACGCAATATTCGAAATGAATAATAAAGGTAATAATATTTTTTTCATTCAATCATTAATGTATTAAAAAAAGGGGCAATATTTATTTTAATTGCCCCTTTTTATTTAAGGATACACTAAAACTTTGAGAGTTTAGCTGTAATTAACTATGGTCGTGACCTTCGTGATCTTCGATTCTTTCCCAATAAGAGTCAATATCGATCAACTCATTAGTTGGTACACATACAGCTTCACGCACCTTAAAATACATTTTACCACCGGCTCCAGCGTTTGCACCGCTGAATACACGATCGCTATCGTTTACAGGTACTGGTTGCTGAGGATTTGAACTATCTACAAGCACACTAAAAGGAACGCCAAAAGCAGTTTTTCCACCACCACCAGCTAGGTTATCATAGTGCATGAAAACGATCATGTCTCCTGCGCCAATCGTACCGTCACCATCAAGGTCAGTTAATGGATTTTTCGCATCTTGTGCTTGTGCAGCAGTCTGAACGCTAATATTGTAGAAATAGAAAGTGAATTGACTACCCCAAAATGCTGGAATAGCTGGGTTTTTTAGATATCCACCCGTATAAGCTGGATTCAAGACTGCTGGATTAGGGTCAGAAGCAGCGATATTTCCATCAGCATCATTAAACACATTGCCGTAACCTTGTATCACGCGGTCATCGGTTTCATTCCAAGTGCTTTGAACTTCTGAATACCTTGCATCATGACCATCGCGATCAAGATACTTAATATTCATCTGATCATGCGGCTCAGCTGATCCTT
>JAYZHS010000065.1:0-3890 GCA_036166315.1 Fidelibacterota bacterium | reverse complement strand
TTAAGCCCCTTAGCTAGAGAAACAGACAAATAACTAGTATCGCTTTCAGCAAGAGAAGGGGGTTTTAATATAGCTAAATCCTCAGTTGCGTTATGAACATTAAATGTATCAATGACAGTAGAATCATTTAATATATATTTAAAAAATATTGATAAACTAGGGCTAGTATTTTCACCACTATTCATGCTAAAGAATTCATAAAAGCCTTGCTGAGCATTATTTGCGCCAATTAAAAACGAATTATTAAAATCAACTAAAGAAGTATCAATAAATTCTGAAAAGTGGGAAGTATCAATAGAAAAACTAAGTGTTGCATAAGAACTCGATGTGTCTTCTAAAATAGTTCCATAAGAAATAATATCTGAATAATTAGTATTATTATTTAAATAATTAGTTCTGCTTCTACTAAAAACAGAATCAGGCGCATCAGGAAAATAACGTAAATAAAATTGAGCATCTGTATCAATAGAATCATTAATAAAATTAAGCGACAACTTTAAACTGTCAACAGTTAATGAAGATGTACTATAATTATGGAATTCGCTTACAATTGTATCTCCATTAAAAGGATCATACCTATTTACCGAAAATTTATTAATTCTGATATAATTTATATCAAATTCATAGTTATCTCTTTTGCCAATATAGAGGTATTTTGATCCGCTCATATTTGGAGGAATTTGATACGTAATATTATCTACAACATTAAAGGTGATTGTATCGGAAGAAAGGGAAAGGTTCTCATCTTCTACCATTAATGGTTCTTGCTCACAGGAGGACAATATTAAGACAAGAAATAAAATTAAATTTATAACTCTAAATGTAGATATAGGCATTTAATAAATGAATTTATATAAAATAAACAAAGAACTAAGCGAAATGTTTCGTCAATTCGTCGTTTATTTTAGAGGAAACATTATCAAAACTAGGTGATTCTCCATCCTCTATCTTCAAAGAAACCAGCTTCTTCTTGTTAGCTTTTACTAATGGAAGATCAAGAAGTTTTTTTGTGTTATTAATAGATGGGCTATCTAAAGAAATAATTAAATCAGCATATGGAGCTGCAGCTTCATAGCAATTAATCTTATCACCCTTAATTTGCTCTGGCAACTCAACACCAAGCTTATTATAAACTGAACGATTATAAATACAGTGCTCATTAAAATTATGGACCGTAACTACTGTTTTGATGTTATCATAAAATTCTCTGTTTTCATAAATTTGTTTATATATTAAAGGCGTAGTAGCGGTTTGCCAATCATTACAAATCAAAACATCAGGTTTCCAGAATAAATGTGGAAGCGTAGCAATCGACGCAATAGAGAAATAAGCATATCTTTCATCATTATCTGGTAAAATTCTTCCATTTTTAGCCTTGTATAACAAATCAGATAAAGGTTTAAACCATTGAGTATCTTCAAGAAAATATACCTGAACACGAGTTTTAGGTATAAATGCACTCTTGGCAGATACTATTTGACCTTCTTTATCAAAATCAAAAGGTATTTCCCTTAAGCGTATAACTTCTCTTAGAATATATTTTCTTTCACTTACAAATCCATATTTAGGTAAAATCGTTCTAATATCGTGCCCAGCAGTTTGAAGAGATAAAGGCACATCAACTGAATATTTACTCAATAGTGATGTATTAGCGAAGGGCGCAATCTCTGTAGTAAAATAAAATAATTTTAAGGACATAAATTATTGTTTAATATTTATTGAGAGCTTAATTGCTTTAGTGAATTACGAGCTTTATCATAAAACTCTGAACCTGGAAAATAATCTAACAATCTCTGGTATTCTTCTTTGGCTTTTTTGATATTTCCCATACTACGGTGGCAATGACCTAGTTTTAACTGTGCATCATCATCCTTATCGGTACCAGAAAATGAGAAAACTTTTTCAAATTCAATAACTGCTCGTTTGTAATTCTTGATGGTATAATAGCATTCTGCTAGCCAATATTGACTATTATCAGCCAAATCATTGCTTGGGTCTGTTAAAACCAATCCTGAAAATCCATTTATAGCTTTATTATAATCACCATTTTGATAGGCAGATAATGCATCAATATAGGTTTTTTTATATTCGACAGGGCTAATTTTAGAACTTACCTTGGCAGAAGAATTGTTGTTTTTCAAATCATACATTTCTGTAAAACTATTTGCTAAGGTAACTATTTTATTCTCTACCATAACTAGCTGTGCTAGGATTTCAAAATTTACACTATCGACATACGAAATTTTATCTTCAATCAATCTCATTTTATTTTGAAATGTATTGATACGATTAATTAATAAAATTGCAACCGAATCAGTCTGCTCTTTAGCTTTTAAATTTGCTGATAAAGCATTTTGTAATTCAGGTAAAAGAAGGCGCATTTGAGCATCCAATGAATCAATACGCATATTTTGCTTATTTAAAGAATTATTTAAACGTGACAATTCACGAGAAGCATTCGAGCTTTGCGCATAGGTAAAAGTTGGCAATATAAAACATAATGCCAGTATATTATATTTAAGTATTTGTTTAGACAATTAGATTATCCTCGGATTTAATAATTAAATAGTATATGGAATTTACCTCAAATCAAGTAAAATCGATATTATTTTTTAAAATATTAATAAAGCTCTTCTTTGCTAAAATTTATTACAATTCCAATCATAATAAAGCAGGAAAACAAAAATGACCCACCATAGGATACAAATGGCAATGGAAGTCCTTTAACAGGTATCATTCCTGAAGCCATTGAGCAATTAACAAAAATATGGGAAAGAAAAATTGTAGCTATACCAATAAGCGCTAGACCTGAAAACCTATCGGTTGCATTAAATGCCAAATTTAATATTTTAAGTATTAAACATAGAAAAAGAACTAGCATTATCAATATTGATATAAAGCCCAATTCTTCACCAATAACACTAACTATAAAATCTGATTCCTGTACTGGCAAAAATTTTAATTGAGTTTGAGTACCTTCTCCCCATCCTTTTCCTAAAAAACCACCAGAGCCTAATGCCGTTTTGCTTTGTATTACTTGGTAGCCTGAACCGAGTGGATCAAGTTCGGGGTTAATAGCGGTCAATATTCTGTTTCTATGATACGGTCTCAAGAAGCTATTCCAAAATAATGGAAATATTAATCCAAGAAAAATATTAGAAAAAAATATTGAAATACCATTCCATAATTTAGGTTTAGATAAAAATATTATTAAACCCATTATAGCTGTCCATATTGTAAAAGCAATAACATTTGCCGCTGTTAAAATACTTAAAAGTGGTGCAATAACTAAAAATAGATGAAAAGGCCTTGCCCCAACCCAATATAACATGGGAATTACTGGACTAACCATAACAAGAGCAGTGCCTAGATCAGGTTGATTTAAAACTATTAGAGCAGGTATTAAAGCAATAATAAATGGAATTAAATTTGAGGTAAATTGGTTTAATTCAATATTTCTATCAGAGAGATATCTTGCCAATGTTAAAACAATAATTAACTTAGATATCTCAGATGGTTGCAAGCTAAATGGTAATCCAATATTAATCCATCTATATGTATCTGCTACTTGTGATCCAAAAAAAGGGAGAATAACCATTAAGATGATTAAAGCATATAGAACATAGATATATTCATGAATTAATTTTTTAGGAATTATAGTAAAAATAAGCATTAATAATAGTGCAGGTCCTAAAAAAAATATTTGTCTCAAAAATGCGCTTGAAGCATCATTTGATTTGATCTCCGCAACGCTGTATAATGATATTAATCCAAAACATAAAATAGCAAAAATGATAACCATTAAGCCGAAGAGGGATTTTTTTACAGATTTTAATAAACTTGAAATCATTGATTATTGGCTAATTTTATATTTTTATTATTAAAGTATT
>JAYZHS010000064.1:0-4676 GCA_036166315.1 Fidelibacterota bacterium | reverse complement strand
GCTCCCTCAAATCTTACAAGAATATGTTTATTATAATGCAATAAATTCATTAATACTAATTCAAATTACAAATTCAATTGGAACGCCAAGTATATCCCGGTAATTTAGACTATAATTTTTTTATGATATAATTATGTCAAAAGGTATTACATCACAAAGCGAAAACTATGCTGCATGGTACACGGATGTAGTTGTTAAGGCTGGCCTTGCAGATTATGGACCCGTAAAAGGAACAATGGTAATTAAACCCTATGGATTTGCTTTATGGGAATTAATTAAAGACTCATTCGATAAAATGATCAAAGATACTGGTCATGTAAATGCCTACTTCCCTTTGTTTATCCCAAAGTCTTTTCTAGCAAAAGAAGCAGATCACATCGAGGGGTTTGCCAAAGAATGCGCAGTGGTAACTCATACCCGCTTAATGTCTGACCAAAATAAAGGCATAATTGTTGACCCTGAATCAAGGCTAGATGAGGAGGTAATTGTTAGGCCTACTTCAGAAACGGTGATTTGGTCAATGTATAAAAAATGGATTCAATCCTATCGTGATCTGCCGCTATTAATCAATCAATGGGCCAATGTGGTACGCTGGGAAATGAGAACAAGACTTTTTTTGAGAACTACAGAATTTTTGTGGCAAGAAGGGCATACTGCGCACGAGTCCTATGAAGAAGCTGAAAAAGAAACGCTTTTAATTTTGGAACTTTACCGTAAGCTTGCTGAGGATTATTTGGCTATGCCTGTCCTCACAGGTCTTAAATCAGAATCTGAAAAATTTGCAGGAGCAGATAAAACTTATTGTATAGAAGCGATGATGAAAGATAAGCGCGCATTACAGGCAGGAACTTCTCATAATTTAGGTCAAAATTTTGCCAAAGCATTTGATGTAACCTTTCAATCAAAAGATAATAAAGAAGAATTTGTTTATGCTACAAGCTGGGGTGTTAGTACAAGGCTTGTTGGAGGAGTAATTATGACCCATGGAGATGAAAAGGGGTTAAGACTTCCCCCTAATATTGCCCCCCACCAAGTAGTCCTTGTTCCTATATTTAAAAATGAAGATGAAATGAATTCCATTAAGGATTATATAAATCCTGTATTAAATGAGCTAAGGGAAAGCCGTATTAGAGTTCATGAAGACTGGAGAAAAGAAAGTCCAGGTTTTAAATTTAACGAATGGGAAGTTAAAGGTGCTCCTTTGCGATTAGAAATTGGTCTGAGAGATATTCAAAAAAACAGCACCATGGTTTTTCGAAGAGATACCGGAGAAAAGAACGAGGTAGATAAAAACGATCTGGTTAAACAAATTCCAGAGTTGCTTGATAAAATTCAATCATCTTTATTCAATCAAGCATTAAAATTTAGAAAAAATAATACCCATACTGTATCAAGCTACGATGAATTTAAAAAAATTATAGAAAACAATGATGGTTTTGTAAGATGTGGTTGGGATGGAGATATAGAAACTGAAGAAGCTATTAAAAATGAAACAAAAGCAACTATTCGCGTGATACCTTTTGATGAAAAACCTAAAAACCTCGTTTGCATTTATTCAGGGAAGCCGGCAATGCACGAAGTAATTTTTGCCAAAGCTTATTGATATAATAGGCATGATTAGTAATTCCAGCGCTATTGTTCTTAAGCGATTTCCTTATGGAGAAAGTAGTATTATTGCAAAATGTTTTGTCAGGAATCGAGGAAAGCTGAGCTTTATAGTACATGGCGCCAGGAGAAAAAAGTCCAGTCGAAGCGCACATTTTCAACCAACAAATTGTTTAGATATAGTTTACTACTTTAAACCAACAAAAAATCTACAAACTATTTCCAAATCAAGCTTTACCAATGCATGGAAATACATACCCCAGGACTTTAAAAAAATATCATATTGTATGGCATTAATGGAATTGACTGACAAATGTTTAGGGGAAAATGATCCGAATGATGAACTCTTTGATGAATTGTATAAAGCGCTACTAGCAATAGAAAATAATACTCGACATGATAACCTAGCATTTTGGTATTACCAGTATCAAATTTTAGCTAAGCTTGGATTTAAGCCAGATTTTACCCAAACAGATGTGGATAATACTCCCCTCCCTAATCCTTTTCAATCTGATAATGCAAAAAAAATCTTCAATAGTTTTGAAAAGAGCAATTCAGCTATTGATAAAAATTTGACGCTTACTTCTAAAGATAGAAGTATTATCGCAAATTATTTAAATACGTGTTTACGAATACATTTTGAAGGGTTGGGTATGTTAAAATCATTAAAATTTATCAAAGAGACAATGAATTAATACAAAATGTATTTTATATATTTGAAATAATGAGATATCAATTCCAATCAGAGCATGGTAATTATTCCTTTAAATCGCAACGGTTTACAAATGTAATAAAAGCTTTGATTTCTATAAATGCCGCATTGTATTTATTAAGGTATTTAATGGTTAATCAATTTGATTTACTAGGGCTAGGTCTCTCTTCCAGCCCAAAGTTTTGGCAACCTATTACTTACATGTTCATACATGGTGACTTTTTTCATATTTTTATGAATATGTTTGTTTTATGGATGTTTGGCACAGAAATGGAATCAATTTGGGGAAGCCGAAAGTTTTTACGATATTATTTTGTTACTGGAATTGGATCGGGAATTATTTGGCTTATATTTAATTATGGCAATAGTTATAGCGTTCTAATTGGAGCGAGTGGGGCCATCTATGGAATATTGTTAGCTTATGGACTAATGTTTCCAAATAGAAAAGTATTGATATATTTTTTATTTCCAATCAAGGTAAAATACTTTGTAACAATTCTTGCAGCAATAGCATTTGTTTCTTCTATTGATAAATCTGGTTCAAACATCAGCCACCTTACCCATTTATCTGGCATGATTGTGGGCTTTTTATATCTTAAATTTCCAAATATAAAATATAAAACATCTATTTTGGTTAACCGTAAAATTGCTGAATCAATAAACAGAAAATCTGAAAGAAAAAAAGCAAATATGCTTGGCTTGCAAAAAAAAGTTGATCGCCTTCTTGATAAAGTCAGCAATGATGGATTTAATTCGCTTAGCGATGATGAAAAGGATCAACTGTACACGTACAGTAAGCGACTAGGAAGAGATATTAAAAAAGACTAGTCATCTTTTTTTTCGATAACCTTAAACACTTTTTCACCTTTTTTTGCCATTCGATATTTTTCTCTAGCCATTTCCTCAATATACTTGTAGTCAGTTTTAAGTTTAGTCTTTTCATCTTCAAGAACCATTCTTTGATTCCTTAAAAAATCAATTTCTTTTTGAATTCTATTTCGCTCTGATTTTAATGTATAGAGATGATATAATCCATGATCACCAAAGAAGAATGAAATTAAGAGAACAGATAGCCCCAAGAAGAGTAACAATTTGATAATTTTCTTTTGAATATTTGATCTGTTCTTAATTGAGCCCCTTTTTTGGTTAATCCGTTTCATTTTAATTGCATCCTAGAGATTTTTCACCTAGAAAAACTGCTTCACTGCCTAGCGACTCTTCAATTCTTAATAATTGATTATATTTAGCGATGCGGTCAGTCCGGGATAAGGATCCTGTTTTGATTTGTCCAGTACCCATCGATACTGAAAAATCAGAAATTATTGTGTCTTCAGTTTCTCCAGAGCGGTGTGAAATTATTGTTCCATAATGATGCTTTTTTGCAAGGTTGATTGTCTCGATTGTTTCAGTTACTGTTCCAATTTGATTTAATTTTATTAAAATTGCATTCATAGCCTTGTATTCAACTGATTTTGCAAGAAATTCTTTATTTGTTACAGTTAAATCATCACCAACTATTTGACATTTATTTCCAATAGATCCGCTAAGCTCAGTCCAGCCAGTCCAGTCATTTTGATCTAAACCATCCTCTATCGATATAATAGGATATTGATTAACTAAGCTTATTATATATTCAATCATCTTATCGCTAGATAGCTTTTTATTTTCAGATTGTATATGATATTCTTCACTGTCAAATAATTCACTAGCTGCAACATCTAATGACAGAAATATTTCCTCTCCAGCACTATAAGGGCTTCTTTCAATTGCTTCAAGTATAATTTCAATCGCTTCTTGGTTTGATCTAAGATTAGGCGCAAAGCCACCCTCATCACCAACAGCGGTTGAAAACCCTTTTTCTTCTAACAAAAATTTTAATTGACAAAAAATTTCAGAGCCCATTTTCAAGGTTTGAGAAAATGACCTAGCGCCTAATGGATAAATCATAAATTCTTGAAAATCAATGTTATTGTTTGCGTGACTACCTCCATTAATAATATTTATCATAGGAGCGGGCATTAAAAACTTAAATGAATCATCAAAGGACTTATACAGAGGTATTTTTGAATAACGCGCTATTGCCCTAGCAAATGCCATAGAAACGCCAAGAATAGCATTGGCACCCAAACTACCCTTATTTTGAGTACCATCAAGATCAATTAGATAGCTATCTAGCTCCGCTTGAGAATAAAAAACTTTATTTTTTATATTCTTGAATATAGTAGTATTTACATTATCAACAGCACGCAACACACCTTTTCCTTGGAATCTAGACTTGTCACCATCTCGTAACTCGATAGCTTCTTTTTCACCAGTAGAAGCACCAGAGGGAACAATTGCACATGAAGGCATGTTGTTA
>JAYZHS010000063.1:0-10385 GCA_036166315.1 Fidelibacterota bacterium | reverse complement strand
CCGTAACCTTGTATCACGCGGTCATCGGTTTCATTCCAAGTGCTTTGAACTTCTGAATACCTTGCATCATGACCATCGCGATCAAGATACTTAATATTCATCTGATCATGCGGCTCAGCTGATCCTTCAACACCTTCAGTAATAGTATATGTACCATCCATGAATGGTGCTAGAACTGCTCCACCTAATGTTGGATCTGGTTGAATCATGAAATTTCCAAGTTTAGCATTACCATTTTTATCTACATCAACTTTATATAGGCCTTGATCTGTGATTGATGCAACGGTGATCGTTGTTTGGCAGTCTGCTTGACGAACAGTTGGGTATGTGCCTGTTACTTTATAGGTCGCATCTTCGCCTTTTGCAGGAGCATCTTCTGTTACAAGTTCAAGGTCTACGCCAAACCCTGTTAGCGCAGCTGAATTAGGTAGATTCAATGTTCTAGGAAAACCGGGAACATTTTCTCCATCACCTACATCGATTAATGTCTGAGAAGCGCCTAGATAAGCTGGCGATGAAGTACCACCTATAGCTTGAAAAAAGGCTGCGGTAGCGGCATCCCCATTTGCATCCCAATCAACAACATGCTTATAGCGTTGCGATTTATCTTCACCCGCGGGAACAGTAACTACGCGCTCATATGTAGCGCTATAGCCCATAAGCTCCCATTCACCAACGACTAGCCCATTATTCACTACTTTTTCTTCATCATCCTCACAGGATGTGAAAAGTAGTGTTGAGGAAATCGTTAAAAATAAAACTTTAGATAAAAGCTTTTTCATTATGTTCTCTCCTTAATAAAGTGTATTCTTAAAATTTTTATGTATGTAATAATCTCAAACAGAATTACTGTTTGAAGTCATAAAAAGTACGCCTTTACTGTAAAATCAGCAAATATTTTTTCAATCCATTAAAATTCAATTATTTCGCTTAATTTACTGAACATAAAAATTGTAATTTGTTCTTACAATAAATAATAATATTTAAGCATTTAAGATAAAATTCATTTATGAAAATTGCTGTTTTAGTTAAACAAGTACCCGGGTCCGAATCCCCTTTACCAATAAGTGCATCCCAAGATTGGCTTGAAGAAAGTGGCGTAGCCTACGTCATGAATGAGAGCGACAACTACGCGATCGAAGAAGCTTTGCAAATCTGCGAAAAAAATGGAGATGGCGAAGTGGTTGTGGTCAGCATGGGGCCTAATCGAATACAAAAAGTTATTCGCGAAGCGCTAGCAAAAGGTGCTCATCGCGCCATACATATTCGAACCGATGCACATGATTCTACCGATCCATTAACAACCGCATCTGTGCTTGCAGAAAATCTCAGAATTGAAAATTTTGATCTTATTTTTTCTGGGCTTCAATCCGATGATCTTGGGTTTGGGCAAACCGGTATCATCTTAGGAGAAATGCTTGAAATGTCAACAGCATCCCTTGCCATGGCCACAGAGCTTGTTAATAACTCAGTTAAGGTTAAGCGCGAGCTTGAAGCGGGTTATTTTCAATGGATTACAATGTCTTTGCCGGCAAGTATTAGCGTTCAATCAGGGTGCAACGTACCTCGATACCCTTCCTTAAAAGGCATTATGGGTGCTAAGAAAAAAGAAATCAGCGAAGTGGCCTCCACCAATAAGGACCAGCACCAATCTATTAAAAAATTATATTCACCAAATAGCTCCAAAGAAACCTTAATGATTGAAGGTTCAACAGATGAGGTGGTTGATAAGCTAGTGCATGTATTAAAAAATGAAATTAAAATTGCTTGAGTTATTAAGATGAGTATTTTAATCATCCTTGAAGATAGTAATGGCAAAATTCACCGCATGGGGTTGGAGTCAATTGCCGGGGCTCAAAAGCTTGCCTCTTCAACGGGACTTAAAATTTCTGCGGTTGTGATGGGAAGCAATGCGGATGCTTTAGCCGATGAGGCTTCTCAATTTGACCTGGGGGAGGTAATTCGAATTAAAGATGAATTGCTATCAACCTATTCTTCCGATGGGTATGCGCATGCTGTAAAGCAAATTATTGATAGCGAGTCCCCAGCTTATGTTTTATTTGGACATTCTTATCAGGTAAGAGATTATGTTCCAAAACTAAGCGCTAAGCTTATGAAGCCTTTTTTAGCGGATAATATTGCTTTAAATGTTGATGGCGATACAATGACGCTAACTAAGCAAATGTTCAATGCTAAATTATTTTCTGATGTTACAGCTAGAGATCAAGGCCCACACCTAATTAGTTTCCAATCTGCAGCGTACAATGCAGATACTATCGCATCTGGAAGCCCAAGTGTTCGAGATTATGAAGTTTCACTAGACTCCTCAATGCTCAAAACAGAATCTGAAGAACCTTTCAAAGAGTCGGCAGAAGATCTTGACCTTGCCGCTGCTGAATTAATCGTTTCTGTAGGAAGAGGTATTGGTAAAGAAGAAAATATTCCCTTGGCCCAAGAATTTGCTAAAACTATAGGCGCCGAGCTTTCTTCATCAAGGCCGGTTGTAGATTCTGGTTGGTTGCCATCTGTGCATCAAGTTGGTAGTTCTGGCCAATCTGTTTCCCCAAAAATGTATTTAGCGTTGGGTATATCTGGTGCGATACAACATGTTGTTGGAATGAAGGGTTCTAAGAATATTGTAGCGATAAATAAAGATCCCGATGCGCCAATCTTTGAAATTGCTGATTATGGCGTTGTTGGTGATGTTTTAGAAATTCTACCAAAATTGAACGAAGCACTAAAATAAATTTAATTAGATGCTTACCGGAATAGAACGAATCGCTTTTTTAGTTCTCGTTATTTTTTCAGTCAGCCTGTCATATGTTACATTTTCCCGGATGTTTAAAGTCATTGCTCGAGGCACTCAGCCGATCGATTGGAAGTCCGTAATTAAAAATTGGCCAAAAGGTTTGGCCATTTTTATAAGTCAAAAAACCCTATTTAAAACACGCCCGATAGTTGGAGCCATCCATGCCGGTGTTGCATGGGGGTTTACGTTATATCTAATCGTTAATGTTATCGATGTTTTATACGGCATGGTTCCTGGTTTTAGATTTTTACCCAATAACCTTTTTGGAGATATTTACCGATTTTTTGTAGATAGCTTTAGCATAGTAGTATTATTAGGTGTTGTTTTATTTCTATTGCGAAGATTCATCGCAAAAGATCAGCGCTTGAATACAAACGACCCTGTGATGTTGAGCCCTGCTGCAAAAAAAGGAATAAAAAGAGATTCGCTCATCGTTGGTGTTTTTATTATTCTGCATGTTGGCTTTAGGTTTATTGGTGCATCGTTTGAGGTCGCGATGCATGGCGCAGATTGGAGTCAGCCAGGCGCGACCATGGTCGCTTCTCTATGGAGCGGTTTACCTAAAGATAGCCTTATCTTTGGCGAGCATCTAAGTTGGTGGATCGCGCTAGGTTTGATTTTACTTTTTATACCATATTTTCCTTATTCAAAGCATGCGCATTTATTCATGGGACCCCTAAATTATATGGCTGAGACGAAACGACGCTCGATGACAACGCTTGAGGTCATGGATCTTGAAGATGAAAATGTCGAACAGTTTGGCGCTTCCAAATTAGAGCACTTACCTCAAAAAGAACTCTTAGATGGATATGCCTGTATTATGTGCAATCGATGCCAGGATATTTGTCCAGCCTACCAAACAGGAAAAGAATTGTCACCAGCCGCACTGGAAATCAACAAGCGCTATTATTACAATGAGAATATGAAAGAATTTGCAAATGGCTCTGAAAGTCTCGATTCATTATCTAAATGGATGCTCTCGGAAGAAGCTGCCTGGTCATGCACTACATGCGGTTTTTGCCTGGAGGCTTGCCCTGTCGGCAATGAGCCGATGGTTGATATTCTCAGGATGAGACAGGACCTTGTTTTAATGGAGAGCAATTTTCCACGAGACGCCATGGAGGTTTTTGATAAAATTGAAAATTATGGCAATCCTTGGGGCATGTCCCCGCAAGATAGAGAAAAGTGGACCGATGGAATGGAAGTACCTGTGATGCGAGAAAAGGGGTCTGCTGAATATCTATATTGGGCTGGTTGCTCAGGGGCATACGATGATCGAGGAAAAGACATCTCCCGCTCTGTAGCAAAAATTATGAACGAAGCTAACATTGATTACGCTATTTTAGGAAACGAAGAAACGTGTACTGGGGATTCAGCTAGACGGATTGGAAATGAATATTTATTTCAGATGCAAGCTGCTCAAAATATAGAAAATTTTGAAAAGTATGATGTAAAGAAGATTGTTACACAGTGCCCGCATTGCTTAACTACCCTTAAAAATGATTACGCTGAAATCGGAACGGAGCTTGAGGTGGTGCACCATTCAGAGTTCATCGCAGATCTTATTAAAGATGGTAAGATAGAGCCAGAAGCATCATTCGATGAAGATATTACTTTTCATGATGCGTGTTATGTTGGTCGTCATCACGGTGAATACGATGCCCCAAGAGAAGTTCTGCAATCCGTTTTATCAGATAATGCTTCCGTTGTTGAAATGCCCCGTAACAAAGAACAAAGCTTTTGTTGTGGTGCTGGAGGTGGTAATATGTGGTATGAAATAAAGCAAGGAAAACGTATAAACGTTGAACGTTTTGAAGAGGCTATTGAAACCGGTGCAAAAAAAGTAGCAACCTCCTGCAACTTTTGTATGATCATGATGGAGGACGGAAAAAAAGTAACCGGTCAAGACCAAAATATGGAAGTTTTCGACATTGCTGAGCTCATTGCGGATAGAATCTAAAAAAAACTAAAAAATGAACATTAAACTTAAGTACACAATAAGTACATACATTTTTCTAGCTTCTCTAACATATACATACGCCTCAGAGGTAAAAGCTGAAACATTAAAATTTAAATCCTTAAAAGCTTCTCGAACAAATGAGGCTCCTACAATTGATGGAAAAATTGATGATGAAGTGTGGTCAAAAGCTGAACCCTTAGATGATTTCATCCAGTTTGAACCATACAACCTTTCTCCTGCATCCGTCAAAACGGAGGTACGTGTTTTATATGATGATAACAATATTTACATAGCTTTTGAAAATTTTGACCCAGACCCTACTTCGATTATGACAAGAATGAATAGAAGAGATGACTATGAGCAAATAGATAAAAATACTGATTGGGTTGGGTTTGGCTTTGATTCCAATAATGATGATTTAACTGGGAATTGGTTTATGCTTACCGCTGCAGGGGTTCAATTGGATGTATCAATAAATGAAACGCGTGGATTTAGAAGTGCGTACGATATAAGCTGGAACGCCGTTTGGGATGGCGAAACCTCAATTCATTCTAAGGGTTGGTCAGCTGAAATACGAATCCCTTTTAATGTATTTAAATTTTCAAAAGACAGCGATCAGCTTTGGGGTGGGACGTTTCAAAGAGGTTACTTTGCAAAGCAAGAGCAGATTCAATGGCCAGGAAGGTCAAAAGGGGCTCGCGGTACTGTACCTCACTATGGTCAAATTGTCGGTATTAAAAATATACCACAACCAAAAAACCTTGAGCTGGTGCCTTATTTTCTTGCAGGGAAAACGCAAGCTAGCGAAGTCAGTCAAGAAACAAATCTCGGATTAGATTTAAGATATAATATTAACTCGTCTACCACGCTAAATATGGCATTCAATCCTGATTTTGGTCAAGTTGAAGCAGATCCGTCCGTGCTAAATTTATCTGCATTTGAAACTCGCCTAGATGAAAAGAGACCTTTTTTTGTACAAGGAGCCAATTTTTTTAGCAGCTGGATGAGGGTATTTAATTCAAGAAGAATAGGGCAACGCCCTGGATATATTAAACCTGAATCAGGAAGCATTGTTGATCGTCCAAATGAAACCACAATTTTAAGCGCCGCAAAGATCTTAGGCGAAACGTCATCGGGAATTAAGTACGGTATCATTAATGCTGTTACAAATGAAGAATATGCTAGCCTTGAATATGAAAAAGATGGTAAGACAGAACGGAAAGATTTTTTGATTGAACCTTATTCAAATTATTTTGTCGGTAGAGTAACTAAGCCATTCATAAATGAACTATCAGCTATTGGTTTTATGGCAACCGATCTCAAGCGCAATGGTTACAATGATATTGCGACCAGTATTAAGGGAGATTGGCTCATCAATTTATTTGATAATAAGTTTTCCTTTACAGGTGAATATGGATCAACCATTAATGATGATAATAATGGATTTGGTGGAAGATATAGGATAAGCTACAGAAACCCTGTTATGTGGGAATTAGCTACCTGGGGAGGGTTTTATGATGATAAATGGAATGTCGGCGCAATGGGCTTTCAGCAAAAAAATAATAATTGGTATACCGGAGCCCGACTTTCGCTTAGGACGGATCAGCCAAAAGGAGTTTTTTTAAATCAAAATTTAGATCTTAGACAATGGATTTCTGGTCGGCATAACGGACTAATCACAAGAAATAATTTTGAAATTGAAAATGATAATCAAATTACAAACTTTTGGAGATTTGGATTTCAAATACAATTAAATCCAGAAACTTATGTAGATGATGATATATATAGAGAGTCCAGAGCCGTTTTAATTAAAGATGAGGCTTGGCAAGAGTACAACGTATGGTTTTCAACCGACTCTAGAAAAAAGTACGTAATTAGACCATGGTATAAAATCAATAAGGGCGATGGAATTGATAATACCTATCGAGATGATCAAATTGAATATGGTGTTAATTTGATGTTAAAACCCACTAACTCCATCAGTTTTTCTATTAATACTTCATTTGAAAACAGAACCGGCTTCATGCAATGGGTAGATATTGTCGATAATGAAAATGGTAAATTTGAGGATGCAAACGGTCGCTATGATATCATCTATGCAAAAACAAAAAGAGAGCAAATTAATACTCGACTAAGGTTAAATATTACATTTAATCCAAAAATGACATTTGAAGCGTTTTATCAGCCATTCAATGTTGATATGGATTACGAAGATTACTATAGGCTAAACGAACAGCAAACTTTTAGAACAAGCGCTTTCAATTATACTGAAAATGAAAGTTTTGAAATTGATAACCAACGCGGCACTTTTGTTTATAGATGGGAATTTCGTCCCGGTAGCCTGATTTATTTGGTTTATAATCTTAATGACAACAACTATTTTTCAGATCAGGATAGAGAGTGGAATAAAGCAAAGTCAAATTCATTTTTCATGAAATTTGACTATTTTTTACAACCTTAATATCTAATTTTTCGATAGGTCAATTAGATCAATTTTTAAAGATTTAGCATGCGCTATAATTCGCTCATCGCGGTAAAATTCTCCAAAATAAATTTTACCAATTCCAACATTAGCGATTAGTTTAAAGCAGTCAAAACATGGAGAGGCTGTAATATATATTTCACTCTGATCAATATTAATTCCATGTTTTGCAGCCTGAACAATAGCGTTGGCCTCTGCATGGATTGTTCTAATGCAATGATCATTATGCATCTCGTGCCCAACATCATCGCAGTGATCCAGACCCTTTATTGAGCCATTGTATCCAGTAGATAATATGGTTTTTCCACGAACGATAACTGCACCGACATGTTTGCGATCGCATGTTGATCGCGAAGAAACTTCTTGTGCAATATTCATAAAATATTTTTCCCAGCTAACTCTTGAATCCGTCATTTTTTTCTTTACTCTTTAACGTAAATTTTAACTGCTGAACGTAGTTCTCCAAAATAGATTCTTTCAACAGTTTGAGATAGGTGAGCTGTGATAATAAGATAGGCCCAGGTTGGAACGGGAATGTCTGCACATCCCTTGATTAGGACACGTTTGTTTTTATATTGATTCCAATCGGTTGATTTTACTTTTTCTCTAAAGGATTTTTCTTTCAGTATCCCTTCATCTAGAAAGTCATCAAGGTAGATGGTATCCATTTACTCGACAATTTTATCTGAAGACATATACACTTCTTTGTTATCACCCATAAAATGGTGATAGTCCAGAATTCCATACCCTTCGTAATTGCGAGTGGGGCAACTTTTGCAAACTGGTTTTCCATCCGTACGATGTTGAACTAGATTCAAAAGCTTTTTATCAGTTTCAGCAGCGCCTGCAACTAATTTTTCATCCGTTTCAACATACCAGCGCATTGTAATTAGATATTTGTATTTTTTTGATTCTTTATCTTTTTTACTCATTTGATATCTCCTTTTATATTCAATCAGAATCAATTAGAAAATAAGTATTAATCATGCAAAAATATTTAATGTTTTTTTAATACTTTCAATAAGTCGATCAATGTCATCCGTATTATTGTAAAGGTAAAAACTTGCCCGCGCTGATGCGGAAATACCTAATTTATTCATGATAGGTTGAGCGCAGTGATGTCCTGCACGAATACATATATTATCTGTATCAAGAAATTTTGCTAGATCATGCGGATGAATATCTTTTACGTTAAATGGGATAACAGCACCCCTATTCTTGGGGTTTCCGTATATAATAATCTCATCAATTGTTGATAATGACTCTAATCCATATTGCAATAATTTTTCTTCATGTTCTTGTATCTTATTGAGACCAATATCATTCAAAAAATCTATAGCAGCACCAAGACCGATAACTTGAGCAATATTTGGCGTTCCTGCTTCAAATTTCCATGGTACATCGTTCCAGGTTGAGCTATTAAGAGTAACTTTATTTATCATTTCTCCTCCCCCTAAAAAAGGATCCATTTCTTCTAGTAAGGATTTACGACCAATAAGTACTCCAACCCCGGTAGGGCCAACCATCTTGTGACCAGAGAAAACATAAAAATCACAATCTACATCACTTAAGTCAACTGGAAAATGCGGGGCAGCTTGCGCTCCATCAATCAATGTAATAATACCTTTTGATTTTGCAAGATTTACTATTTTCAAAATGGGATTGATTGTCCCAAATACATTTGATTGATGCACTAGCGCCACCAACCCAACATTATTCATATTATCATCAATAGAAGATAAGTCAAGCGTACCATCCTCAAGTAAAGGAATATGGTTGATAAATGATTTGGTTCTATTTGCAGTCAATTGCCAAGGGACAAGATTGCTATGATGTTCCATTTCAGAAACCAACACACCTTTTTCTTTATTTATATTACTATTTCCCCATGAGTAAGCAACTAGATTAATAGATTCTGTCGAACTTCGAGTGAAAATTACTTCATGAGAATTAGGAACATTAAGGAATTTTTTTACCTTTTCTCTAACCTGTTCATATTGATTGGTTGCTTTCTCGCCAATTTGATAAAGTGCACGATGCACATTGGCATTATAATTTGAATAATAAGAACTTATTGTATCAATTACAGTCTGAGGCTTTTGGGTGGTGGATGCAGAGTCTAGATAGACCAGATTTTTTCTTTCAGTAAAAATTGGAAATTCTTTGCGCAGGTCATCAGCTTCTAGCATTAAAGCATCCCTAGTTGCAATTTTGCTGCCTCATTAATCATATCCCTATCCCAGGGAGGATCCCATACCAACTCCACACTAACATCTGCGGTGCCGGGGATTCCTTCAATCTTCTGTTTCACCTCACCTGCTATCATATCACCCATTCCACATCCTGGAGCCGTTAATGTCATTTTAATTTCCACATTGCTACCACCCTTTGAATTATCAGATAAGCTACACGAATAGATTAATCCAAGATCAACAATATTGACAGGAATTTCAGGGTCATAGCAGGTTTTCATTGCTTCCCAGACTGCTTTTTCATTTGCTTTTCCATCTTTTTCAGTTTCTTCGAGCCAGGGTTGAACTTCAGGTATTTTACCAATAGCATCTGCATCAACCCCTTCAATTCTCACTAAATTACCACGGATCATTACTGTATACGACCCACCCAATGCTTGCGTGATATGTCCTTCTTCACCTTTTTTTAGGGTGATTTTATTCCCAAAGGGAATTAATGTTGCTTCACAGTCTCTTTCAATGATTACCTGTTCATCTATATCTGAATACATAATTAATCCAACATATCTTTTTGAATTTTATTGATTGCACTGCTAAACCCATTTGTTCTTTGACTACTAATAGCGCGGTCCAGGCCAACAGCTTCTAAAAATTTACTTCCATCAATTTCTCTGATCTCATCTGATGAATGCCCATTAAATGACCTCTCTATCAATGAAAGAAGACCTTTGACAATCATTGCATCTGAATCTGTTTTAAAATAATAATTTGTACCTTTTAATTCTCTGATAATCCAAGCTTGAGACGTACACCCATGTATTCGATTTTGCTCAATTTGCTCCTCTTTTGAAATTCCATTGGACATTTTTGCAAGATCTACTAAATAAACATATTTATCCCTTGGATCAGAAAAAATTGAAAACTCATCTTTAATTGTTTTTA
>JAYZHS010000062.1:0-21428 GCA_036166315.1 Fidelibacterota bacterium | reverse complement strand
ATGATGATACCAGGAATGTTTAGTGGAGCTATTCAAGAAAGCGTAGGATATACAAGCTTTTTTTACTGGGTTATGCTTTCTACCATACCGGGTTTAATTTTAATTAAATTTATTTCGATAGATTCAAATTTTGGTTTAAATGAGGATTTGAAAAAATGAACAAGATAAACAGAATACTTGCTTTAGATACATTTAGAGGCGCAACAATTGCATTAATGATCATTGTAAATAACCCAGGCACTTGGTCACATGTTTATGGTCCGCTTAGGCATGCTCAATGGCATGGATGCACGCTGACAGATTTAGTTTTTCCATTTTTTCTATTTATTGTTGGCATAGCAATGAGTTTTTCATTTGAAAAATATGATATTTGCAAAACCGGTCCATTGTTTAGCAAGATAGTATTCCGAACAATATCAATATTCACTCTTGGGCTGATTTTGAATGCTTTTCCATTTGTGAGACAAGACTGGGACTGGTCTTCGTTTAGAATTTTAGGTGTATTGCAGAGGATAGCTCTTGCTTATTTTATTGCTGCATTTATTATCTTAAGAACTAATGTCAAAGGATTGGTTCAAATTTCATTTTTTATATTAGTAGTATATTGGGTTGTATTATACTCTTATGGATTGATAAATGGCGTTGACCCATATGCTCTCAATTCAAATTTGGTTTTAGTGATTGATAGTTTTATCCTTGGAAAAAGTCATTTATATGGAGGAACAGGAATACAATTTGACCCCGAAGGGTTGCTAAGCACCTTCCCTTCTGCAGTTACCGTAATTATAGGCTTTCTTGTTGGCACCATGATCAAGACTACAAAAGATCATGAAGATAATTGTCAACGGATGATGATTCTGGGAGCATTAATGATTATTGCAGGATGGTTTTGGGGATTCCTTTTCCCAATTAACAAACAATTATGGACCAGTTCTTATGTTTTATATACTGCTGGGATCGGAACGATAGTATTATCATCAATGATTTGGTTAATTGATATTTTGAAATACAATAAATGGGCATATCCATTTATTGTATTTGGTTCTAATTCAATATTTATTTTTGCTCTATCAGGTATTTGGGCAAAAATACTATTAAAAATTCGTTTTACTCTTGATGGGAATGAAATATCAGGCTATTCCTATTTTTATAAGACAATTTTTTTACCTTTAGCTGGTGATATTAATGGATCTCTTCTATTTGCGGTCTTTCATGTTATTGCATTTTGGTTGATATTATTTTGGATGTATAAAAAGAAAATTTTTATCAAACTTTAAATCTTACTGAGGCAACAATAGTTGAAATAATAATTATTGTTCCAATGATATATGATTCAATATTCACAGTTCGTGAAAAAAAAACTGTTTCAACTAATAAAGCTGTAGGAATAACTAGATTATTCATTACGGCTAAGGTTGTACTGCTAACATATTCAGATCCACGATTCCAAAAATAATACCCTAGTCCAGTTGAAATGCCGCCAAGCCATAAAACTAAAATCCACTCCGCAAAAGAACCTGGCAATGACAATCCTTGTGAGGAAATAATCAAACCAAATGAACTAATCAATAATGCACCAAAGAAGAAATAAGTAAAATCATGAAATTTGTCTCCTTGGCTCCAATTGCCTTGTTTAAATCGTTTATATAAAATTTGACCTAAAGCAAAGCACAGATTAGCTGATTGAATTAATACGAACCCAATAAGGTCGTTTTTGTCAAAATAAATAGTTCGCAAGAAAAATGCACCGATGATTGAAAAAATAGATAATAAAAAAACAGGTAATTTGAATTTTCTTTCAAACAAATTTGAAATTAATACAACATAAAATGGAGTTGTAATAGTAAAAAGAAGAATTCTTTGTACGGTTGTGTAATTAAATGCGGTCAAATAAAACACATACATGAGCCCTATTTGCAAAGCTCCAATAGAAGTAATTCTGATTAGATACTTATAAGAAATATCTTTTCTAAACCAAGGTAGAAAAAAAATAAATGCTATAAGAGAACGAAAAAATGCAAGAGTCCAAGAATTTATCTGAGGAGATAAGTAATTTCCTATAATACTAAAAGAAAAGGACCATATAATTGTTGTAATAATAAGATAGATCATCAATTCATTCTAAAAAAGAATAGATATTCATCTTAGATCAAATAATTGACTATACTTTAGAATTAATGATTGTGATTTAGAATCGATTGGAATACCATCATAATCCTCCATTTGATTGTAGACAATGTATAAACCAGACCCTGCAGACTGCTGAAGAATAAATCTCCAGTTCACAGAGCTTACGCCTGATTGATTATTGTATTGCAAAAGCGCCTGTAGGTACATTTTTGGAGAAAAGGCGTAGGTCAATCTCGCACGAGAAAGATATGTTTTAAAGTCTCCTTGAGGAAGGTTAACGTTATTGTAGTTATAGCTTAACTCAGAATTAAATCGATCGCCAAATCTAACCTTAAGTGTTGGTCTAGAATTAATACGATCTCCTCCGAAAAAACCTCCAATATAATTCATCACACTAAAACTTAATTTATTGGTTGGGGGTGAAGTAAAATACAATTGAGCCTCAACATGATCATAGGTTGAAGCTGGCACTGAGATATTTTTTGATGAATTGATTAAAAAATCTTCGTTTAGTCCTTCTTTAGTAAAATTAACTCCAGTATGAATTTGATATCCAGATCGAAATTCTAGATGATTATCTACATGCAGTTTTCCAGTTTCATGAAAACCATCCAATTTCCAAAAACCATCATAGTTAATATGCGGTCTTACTTCTAGTACGCCCATTGAATTTTCAGGTCGGAATCTAGTGAAAATCCTACCAGACCATTTTCTATACCCGCCTGTTCGTTTTAAAAAACCCATTTCAGGATTGAAGGCTTCACCAAGCTCAGTATATGAAATAACCGTTTGGATTTCTTTACCATTTCTAGCTACCGAAAGTCGATAAGAATATGCTTTATCCTTATCTAAGTCTGGAGTACTAGAGGTCGCAATAAATCCATCTACTTGACCTAATTCTCCGATGCCTAACTGGCCATCAACGGCATAAACCTGATTAGAATATCCATCACTATTTAGATTAAGCATGTTCGTTGCCATAGCACCAAAGAAAGTTCTATTTGGCATCTCCTTTTTAACCCTAAAAATAGAAAATTCTTCTGATTTAGTGCTCATTGACAATAAACCAATTCGCATATTTGAAAAAGTTCCAGTGAGCCTTCCACCTGCCATTATTGGAATTTGCTGACCATCATCTCCAATTCCAATTCGTCTACTGAAAAACATCGAAAGTTCTGAACCGCGACGAGTGTTTTCACCAATAGAAAAAAGACCTGCATTTTCTAAGAAAAAGGCTCTTTTTTCTGGGAAATAAAGACTAAATCTGTCCAAATTGATTTGCTGCTCATCTGCTTCTGCTTGCGCAAAATCAGTATTATATGTCATATCTAAAGTAAGACTAGATCCAATATTTATTTTTGCATCTAATCCTAGATCGCTATCATTAGTGTTTCTATCAGATGAGTCAGATATGGCATTTGCTTGACCAAGTACATAGGGGATAATTTTATAGCTTCTTGAAGATGGAATTTCTATTCCCACTAACTGCCCAGCAGAAACTAATCGATTTACTGTAAATTGTCGTGTAATTTGTGACCAGTGAGCTTTTTCCTGATTGCTGCTAATTACCCGTTGAAAGTTTATTCCCCAAGTTTGGTCTTTTTTTGAATTATACCTTAATGTTTTTAATGGTATTTCAAATTCAGCGCTCCATCCAAAATCACCTATAAATGATTTTACATTCCATGCGGCATCCCAATTAATATTATAACCACCTCCGGTTCCCATTGAAAATCTTCGACTAGTAGACCCACCTTCTCCACCTTTTGTGATTTGTGCATCATATTCTATCCCTGCTGCATTTGTTCCAAAAGCGTAACCATTTTGATAATCTCTAAATGTATCTAGAATAAAAATAAAGCTATCCATATCATCCAATGGAGAATCTCTTCTGGCATCTGAGATAATTATTTTTTCTGGATCATTGTGATAGCATATCGCAGCAACATATAAATTTTCATCAGAAAACATAATTTTAACTTCTGTTTTTTCCGTTGCAGGCTTTCCTTCATCAGGAGACTGCTGAATAAACCCTGTTGCAAAATCAATATTTTTCCAAGCCGGGTCATCAATAACTATTCCATCGATATTTGGTGAGATTTTAGCTTTTATAGCATTGATTGTATTGGCTTCCAAGGCCATATTTTGCCCAAAAGCAGATTGGACTAAAAAAATGAATAAATAGTACCAATATATTCTCATTGTAATATTTATTCCTTATAAAACTCTTCAGTGAGTTTAGCCATATGAAAGCATTTTTCAGTTACACCGCCCAGATCATGTGAGGTGTAATTCACTTGTACGGAGCACCACCCAATCATTAGGTCTGGGTGGTGATTTTCCTTCTCAGCAATTAAAGCCACTGCATTCACAAATTCAATACCATCCATGTATGAATTAAAGGAGAATTGTCTGGATATTGAATTATTTTTATAATTCCATTCTTTCAAATTATTTAACTCTTCTTCTATTTTGTTTTTATCTACAATGCTCATAACATTTATTTTTACCTATGCTATTGAAAGTTTTTTAAAGGTAATCGTAACCCATACTATGGAAATGATAGTAGCGAAAATACCAGAAATAAACATACTATACCAAATCCATTCTACAGGCTTATTTTGAATAAAGGTAAAATAATAAGCTAATGGGCCTGCAACTCCAATGACCCTAATTGTTGTAATGATAAGAGATGGCATTCCCTGGCCAAGACCTTGCAATATTCTCCCAATGGTTAAGCCTATAGAAATAAAGGGAAATAAAAGCGATATGATCCTTAAATAGTCTATTGATATTTTTTGAATTGTGGGGTCTGAAGTAAAAATACTTATCACTGGTGGTGCAAAAATGTATAAGAGAGCTGAACAAATCGAAGTTATTATTAGCGAGCTTCTTATTCCATAGCTAGATATAAATTTAATTTTATTTATTTCGTTTGCTCCATAAAACATTCCTACCATTGTGGTTAATGCTGAGGCAATACCAAATATTGGAAGAAAAACTAACATATCAATTCTCCCTCCAATCTGGTAAGCGGCAACTGCATTGGTAGAATAGTTTACAAGCAATCGATTGAATACTAGTTGACCGATAGCCATCACAACCATTGACATTGAAACCGGTATCCCAACTTTAATTATATCATAAATAATGAAAGATGATGGGGAAAAATCTTTGAGTTTAAACCTAATATACGTGCGATGTTTGATAAATAACATATAGATAAATATACAAAAAACAATTATTTGACTGATTGTTGTGGCCCACGCAGCACCGGTCACACCATAATCCAAATAAAAAATAAAAATAGGATCAAGAATTGTATTTAAGACTGTTCCTAATCCCGCAACTATCATTGGTAGCTTCATTTCTCCCTCCCCAGCAAGAATTGATCTAAAAAAACCTGAGAATACACCAAATGATATACCATAACAACTGACCCTTAGATAATCCCATGCTAATGGCAATACTTCCTGAGTACATCCCATAAGAATCAAGATATCTTTACCGTAGATTAATCCAACAGATGTAAGTACCGCGCTGATCAAAAAAGCGATTGCCACAGCATGCTCAGCTGAATTATCTGCATTAACCTTATCATCTGCACCAATAAATCTTGCTATGGATGCAGTAACTCCATTACCTAAACCAAATGAGAGACCCATCACAAAAAAGAAAATGGGCATATTGAATGCAACTGCTGCAATCGCATTACCTCCTAGTCGCCCAATAAAAATCATGTCAATGATTGTATATAATGTTTGAATACCCATACCTGCCATGATTGGTATTGCCAAATTCCACATTGATTTTGAAGGATTATCTATAAATAACTGTAAAGGGGGTTTTTTTTGATTTGTATGTTCCATTTATTTAATTAAATGTGAGAAATGACCATATAATTTATAAGATATAAACTGTATTGTTTAGGCTAATTTAAAATGGCCAAATAGTTGGAATAATTAGTATAGCTAATATCCAAAAAGTGAGAGCTAGCGGAATACCAGTTTTCATATAATCCGAAAATCTATATCCTCCTGGACCATAAACCATCAAGTTGGTCTGGTATCCTACAGGCGTACTAAATGATGCTGATGCAGCAAAACAAACACCAAAAATAAATGGTCTTGGATCAAATTGCATATCAGCAGTAATTGCTATTACAATAGGTGTCATAATTATTGCGGTAGCTGTATTGGATGAAACTTCAGTCATTACCATGGTAACAAAATAGATTAAAGCAAATAGTACATATGGTTGTATTGAAGGGGAAAGGGTATCTACATATTGCATAATCATATTAGCAATATAGGTTGCAGTGCCAGATGATTGAATGACTATGCCAAGCGGAATTAATGCAGCAATCAATACAATAACCTGCCAATGGATTGATTCATATGCTTCATTTGGAGAAATCACCCTAAACATCATTAAGATTACAGCGCTGATCAATGCCCCCTTTAAAATAGGTAATACTCCAATAGCGGCAAGAAATACAGTTAGCACTATAGATACTATACTTATCCACCAAAATCTTACCTTAACTAGATCCGCCTGCATTTCTCCAAGCAAAATAAATTTTCCTGATTTTTCAAGTTCTGAAATTTGTCTTTTCGCTCCATAGATTAGCAGTGTATCGTATGTATGCAAAACAACATGGGCAATTTTTTTTCTAATGATCAAACCCTCTCTTCTTATTGCAAGGATAAATGCACCAAACCTCTTTCTGAAATTTGCCTCACGAAGAGTTTTTCCAATAACATCAGATTGATCGGTTACCATACACTCAACTAAAATATTATCATCCTGTTCAAGTTCTGACTGTGTTAATTTTTCATCAGTAAGAAGAGTGACTTTTTCAACCTCCTTCATTCTTAAAAAACTTTCAAGTGAGCCTTTGACAAAGAGTATGTCGCCAGCTCTCAAGGTTTGCCTTCCAACATTATAAGCAATTAGCCTACCATCGCGCTGAATATCAAGAACAATAACATCATAGCTTTGGTTAACGTTCCGTTCTTGACAAGTTGATCCTACTAGAGGTGAATCCTCAGATATTTTCATTTCAGTTAAATATCCTGCCATGTGATAACTTTGAGTCAAGCTTGAAGTGACAGTACGTGAAGGCAAAATTTTAGGAGCAATCCATAAAACATAAATCAACCCTACTAATAATGTAATCCATCCATATTTTGCAAACTCAAACATTCCAAGTGGAGAACCGCCATTTTCAATATAGACTGCATTGACTATCAAATTTGTAGATGTACCTACAAGCGTTAGTGTGCCTCCCATAATCGCAGCATAACTAAGTGGAATTAAGAGTTTTGAAGGGCTCATATGGTATTGGTGAGCTAATCTAATAGTAACCGGCATAAATACTGCTACAATTGCAGTATTATTCATCAACGCGCTTGCAAAAGCAATAGTTAACAAATATACGCCTAAACCTAAGTTTTTGGACTGAGAAACAAGTTTATTGATTCTGACAATAAGGTATTCTAGGATACGTGTTTTTTGCAATCCTTGACTAAGAATAAATAATAAAGCAATTGTAATAACTGCAGGATTAGAAAAACCAGAAATGGCTTCTTCAACAGTTAAAAATCCCCCAGTGAAAAGAATTGCCAATATGAATAAAGCTGTTACATCAAGACTAAACTTTTCAGAAACAAAAAGAATGAAAGCCAATACTATTAAAGCGAGTACAAATACTATTTCAAAAGTCATCTCTTAGCTTTTCTTGCTAAATATTTACTTCGTCAATTTGCTCAGGTTCTAAAAATCCTTTTGCATACTTCATGTAGATTTTTTGCTTAACAAAAATATCAAAAAGATCTACATCAATATGCGCATCATCTTTCATAAAGCCTAATATTCGCATGGCTTGGCTAAGCGTTTTTCCTTTTTTATATGGCCTATCACGAGCGGTAAGAGCTTCAAAAATATCTGCTATTGCCATAATTCGCGCTTGTACCGACATTTCATCTTTAGTAAGTCCTTTAGGATAACCAGTTCCATCAAGTTTTTCATGATGACCACCAGCAAACTCAGGAATATTCTTTAAATGCTTAGGATAAGGAAGTTCATCCAGCATGTTAATAGTGATTACGATATGATCATTAATCACCTGTCTTTCTTCTGGGGTTAATGTTCCTCGAGGAATTGTTAAATTATAAACCTCATCCTCAGAAAGGAAATTTTGCATTTTACCATTAGGTTTCCATTTATACTGTGCAATTTCATTAATCCGTTGCTGCTTATCCCCTGACATAAACTCTCCACCAATGTTAGATTCCTTAACAAAGGAAAGGTCTTTTTTAATTTGTCTAATTGTTTTTTGATAGTCTTTTTTGAGATCGTTTATTTTTTTATTCTTTTCGTTGGCGCTTAATGATTGGTCGCGCTCAATTGTTAATTCTTTTTTCAATTTTTTTATCTCATAATCACGTTTAAGAGCAGCAAATCTTGTCTCGACTTCATGAATTCGGTCATAAATAGTTTCAAGTTTTGTAGATTTATCAACAACAAACTCAGGCGTTGCAACCTTGCCGCAATCATGTAGCCAAGCTGCAATTTTTAATTCGTACATTTCTTGATCAGAAAGTTTAAAATCTGCGAATGGGCCGTGTTTTGTTTTTTGAACCGCCTCAGCAAGCATCATAGTTATTTCAGGAACTCTTTCGCAATGCCCACCAGTATATGGCGATTTTGCATCGATAGCTGAGGCAATAAGCTTAATAAATGACTCAAATAAATTCTCAAGGTCTTTTATGAGATTTTTATTGGTAATGGCTACAGCTGCTTGGCTAGCGAGAGCTTCAACCTTGCCTTGAATATCTTCACTAAACTCAATAATTTTTTTAGATTTATTTTTTTGTGCATTTAAAAGTTGTAAAACACCTATAATTTCATCTTCATGATTTTTTAATGGAACTGTTAAAAAAGACTTTGAATGATAACCTGTTTTTTCATCAAACATTTTTGTTCCAGAAAAATCAAAGCCTTTAGCCTTGTAAGCATCTTGAATATTAACAGTATCACCGCTAAGACCAACGTATGCTGCCACCATAGAATTATTTGGTTCTCCTTTTTCATCATATAGTTTTACAGGATAAAAAGGTATTTCTTCTCCTGAAGTTCCACCCATATGAAAATTGAGCGAATCAGTCATCATAATTTCAAATTTCAATCTTTTGTCATCAGTCATCATGTATAGAGTTCCTCCATCGGAATTTGAAATACGTTTTGCTTCTAATAAAATCATCTCAAGCAATTTGGACATATCTCTTTCTTTTGAAAGAGCCAGACCAATTTGCGATAAATTGCCAATTTGCTCTTCTAGATCAGAAATATATGCTTTTACTGCTTTAGGTGCACTAGCGAGATACTCTGCTACGGTTGTAGCGGATTGTGTTTGTTTTTTTGTCATTGAATACGCTTCATAGTCATATATACTAACTTACTGAAAGATTCTAGATTGAGCAACTATATGATTGATACCAATACATAAAATCAATAAAGCATTAAATAAATCACGACCCCAGTCACAGAAACATATAACCATAACGGCAGTGTAATTTTTGCAATTTTTCTATGCAGATTCAGGTTATCTGTCCAGCCCCTATATAGGGTAAGTAAAGCAAGCGGGATAATGATTGTAGCTAGAATTATATGCGTTAATAAAATAAAATAATAAATCGTGTTAAATTCTCCAAGATACTGCTTAGGCCCAGCCTTGAACCAATGGTAAATAATGTAGCTTACAAGAAATGCCCCTGAAGTTCCAAACGATACCAGCATAACATTTTTGTGAAACCTGCGTTTTTTTTTAATTATTAAAAAATAGCCAATAATTAGCAAAGCGGTTGTTAAGGCATTTAAGCTGGCATTAATTGATGGTAGAATAGATACATCCAGCGATCCATTTACACCGTCAGGTCTTGGCCCTAGAATAAGAAATGCAACTGCGCTAGAAATGATAATGGATACGATATATATTATCTTTATCCAAAAATTATCTTTCTTATTCATGAATTTTGTTTGAGCAGGCTATTAATATCTTTTTTAAGTTTTTTCATATCCTCAGTTTTCATGCCATTATAATAAGCTCTAATCATTCCTTTTTTATCTACCAATGCAAATTTTTCACTGTGAAAAATAATATCTTCATAATCTCCAATCTTAAATCCGTCTTTAATCACTCTTTTAACAGTGCTCTCTTCACCAGTTAAAAAATACCATCGAGAAGTATTGGCATCGTATTGTGAGGCATATTTTGTTAGAACCTCTGGGGTGTCATACTCAGGATATACTGAGATTGAAACCAGCCTTACATCGTCATTTTTTTTATATTTTTTATGAATAATATTCATATTTCCTGTCATCATTGGACATGCCATGGTGCAGGTAGTAAAAATAAAGTCAGCGACCCAGACTTTTCCTTTTAAATTATTTAATGTAATCGTTTCTTGCTCGCTATTTACAAACTCAAATTCAGGAACCATACCAATTTCTGGGAGCTCATTCTCTTTTCCCGTATAATTCAAAAAGTAAGTTGCAAGTAAAAATACAGCTACAGCTATATATATTTTAATTCTAGTATTTATATTCATGTTTTAACCCCTAAATCAATTATAATAATTAATAATAAAATTGGTAAATAAAAAACAGATGCTTTAAGTAATAGTAAGGCATCTTTATTAGATCTATTTCGAGCTAATGGTAATGCTGAAACAAAAAATGCGCATGTAATTAAAACAACTCCAAACAGATATACAATCCCTAAAGAGCCTTGGATGACCGGAATGATTGAAATTGGTATCATTAAAAGTAAATGCCAAAATATTTGTCGCATAGTACTATTGCCTTCCGGTTCAAGCACCGGTAGCATTTTTAAATTTGCTTCGGCATAGTCTTTTCTGCACATCCATGCTATCGCATAAAAATGTGGATGCTGCCAAAGATACATCATGCCAAATAAAACCCATGCCATAAATCCTATTTCCCCCGTGGATGCTGTCCATCCACCGATTACTGGCAAAGCCCCTGGAATAGATCCAATAGAAGTATTGAGCCAAGTAATTTTTTTTAAAGGCGTGTAAATAACTATATATAAAAATGAAGTAAGAATAGCTATAAATCCTGTGATGGTATTGATTAGAGATACAAGAATTATCGTACCAAAAAGAACCATCAAAACGCCAAACGCCATAACTTCTGATGGGCTGATCAATCCTGCTGGTAAGGGTCTATTTTTTGTTCTGATCATATATTTGTCAGTTTCTCGCTCCATGTAGTGATTAAGCGCGCCAGAACCTGATGCTGTCATTGTTGTACCTAAAAGTGTAAAAAATAAATGTTCCCATGAATTTATTCCAGATGACCCTAGATAATACCCAAGAAAAGTTGCTACAAGCACAAGAGAAAGGATATTTAGCTTACTAAGCTCAAAATAAATATTCATTTTTGACTTGGCTTTATCCTTAACAAGCTTCAAAAGTTTAAATCCTTTAATTTATTTGACTGGGTAAATAAAATAAATACCATACAACAACCAAGCAAGGCGGCTCCATTAACAACATGAAAACTTGCTATAAAAGGCATACGCTCGGATAAAACTGTCGCGGCACCTAGAATAATCTGAATAATTAATATTATTGATATTAAAATCAAAATCTTTGATTCCCATCTATTCTTGTTAACGTGTTTACCAAATTTATAAATAAAGAAACATAATACTGCACTAATTATGATTGCTCCTAAGCGATGCAAAAAATGAATAATAACCTGCCATTTTGAAACCATATCTAAGCCTTTATCAAAAAGATCAACGTTAATATTATTTATCATAGTATCAGAAAAAGTAGGGATCCACATACCTCCCATTAAAGGGAAATCAGGAATAGCTAAACCTGAAGCAGTGTGTCTCATAAATGCACCAAGTATCAGCTGAATATAGACTAAGATTGTCAATACCACTGCACCGCGTCTAACTGAAAGTGGATATTTATTACTTTTCTTATTTTTTCTAATTATAGAAAGGCTATAAGCAATAAAAATTGTTGAAAGAAAAAATGTTTGTGCAAGTATTCCATGAACAATCGATACTGGAGGAGGTAAGAAAAAAATGACAGTCATCCCACCAAGCAGCCCTTGAATAATTACCAAAACTAACGCTACAAAACCCATTTTTTTTATCCATAACGGTTGATTTGAAAAGGCTAATAAAATAGATTGGAGCAATGTTAAAAAACCAACAACCGTTGCGAAAAGCCTGTGACCGTGTTCATAAAAAATACCCCCGACCATATCTGAAATAGGATAAGAAAACATTTGCTTTCCGTATGATGTCGGCCAATCCGGGACAGAAAGACCAACCTCATGACTTTTAATTAGTGCCCCAACAAAAATTAAAAATAATGTAGAGATTACAATTAATTTCGAAAGACGTCTAAGGGCAATATCAAAAAATGATTCCATTGCAGAAATTATATCAGTTAAGAATGATTATTTATTGATAATTGAAGAATTATTTGTCAAGCGGAAGCTCGGGCAGAGATAAATTAACTTTAGGCGCTACCACTCATCATCACCCCAGTCATCATCATCTCCCTCTGCGTCTTCTAGTAAATATTCCTGCTCTGTTTCCATCCACTGTTTATATCCATCTTCATCATAAACTGTAAGATAGCCTCTCATTTGAGCATGCTGTGCACCACATAATTGAGCGCAAGCAATTTCAAATCCCTTATATTGATCACCTGGCTTTTGTTCTTCAAAATCTTCTCGCGGCGTACCCTTGATTGTTTTTAGAAAATCCTCTGTGGTCATTGTTGCTTCAAACCAAACTGGGATTACCATTCCAGGAATCGCGTCTTGAGACACTCTAAGCTCGGGAAGTTTGAAGTTATGAATAACATCTCTTGACGAAAGCAATATATTGATAGGTCTATTAACGGGTATTTTTAATTGGTTCTGTAAAACAACATCATCTTTAGCGTGCTCATCTGTTCGATCAAGACCAATAAAGTTCTGCTCTTCATCATTAACTAAATCAAGGCTAGTTGAACCAAAAATATTATCTGGTCCTGGGTAATGTATATTCCATGCAAACTGCTGTGCAACAACCCTAATCTGGATAGAGTCAAGTGTATTGGGTACGTCGTTGACCCTGCTTGCCCATATCGGGAAGGCAAAACCAATCAAAAGAACTACTTCAATTAAAGCAACAGCTACTTCAGAATACGTGGAATAATGATTTTTCACTCCATGGTAATCTGCTTTTGGCTGTTTGGTTGAGCGAAAGCGAATAAGTGTATAAATGAAATATATACCCCAACCAACAAACAGAATAAGCATTAACCAATGGACAAGGGAAATTACATTATCAATAGCTGGCCCCTGAGTTGAGGCGGATACAGATGGTAACCCTAATTTTCTAAGTAATTCTAACAATTAACGCTTACCCTCCATTGTTATCTTTTCTTTTTGAAATATTTTTTGCGTAATCCTTAGCTCTTTTATTTAATACATAAATAAATGATACAAAGCTACTAAGCACACCTCCTGTAATTGTGAGCAAAGTAATAATTGCTAAATTCATACCTTGCGTTGCTTTTGCATTTGGATCACCAAAACACGTTGAACATGCATAAACAATATCGGGAGAGGCAAAAATAAAAATAGCTATAGCAGTTATAATTATCTTAGTCATAATTAAATTGTTCTAAACTTTTTATACACTTGTATTCCATAATACACTAAAACAATGCCGCCAATAAATGATACAATACCAATCATTGGTGATTGATTAATTCCCCAAAACCCTACCCCAAATGAAAGAATGGCTGATATAATTATAAAAAAGATATGGAAAGATTTAATCGACATATTTAATAAATCCTAGCCTGAGCAAGCATTGTACCAATTGGTAGAAAAATTAATATTAAAAAAGAAATAGCAGTGGCTATCAATGTCCAATAGATAGTTGTTTTTTCATCAATTAAATGCATGAAGTAACATGCAACTAAAGATGCTTTGATACTTGCAACAAAAAGTCCAAGAGCTATACCTGCTTTTACGCCAATATCTAAATAAGAGATAGCAACAGTTACTACAGTCAAAAATGCCAAAGCAATAAATACTATGACATATGTCTTAATATGGTGTTTTACTTCTTCAGGTGTCATTAATTATTCCTCATAACAAATATAAAACTGGAAAGAGAAAAATCCAGACCAAATCAACAAAATGCCAATACAGGCCAACTATTTCTATTCTATTCGTAAATCTTTCAGGGTCTGCTTTCCACATCTTTGATCCAGGCCCAAAATAATAACCAATTACTACAATTCCACCAATTACATGCAAAACATGTAATCCTGTCATTGTAAAATAAATTCCTAGAAAATTATTTGTGCTAGGTAAATATGGTGGAAAATGGCTGAACTTAGCAGAATACTCAAAATACTTGATTACCAAAAACCCAAACGCAAAAAGCAATGTAGTTCCGGAATAAAATTTAAATTTCTTAAAATCATTTAATTTTAATGAGGCCCAACTCATGACCATTGTTACGGAAGATGAAATTAAAAATAATGTATTTAAAGTGGCTAATCGCACATCAAGATATTCTGTGCCTGCGGGCCAATTATCTACTCCGGTCCTTAAAAATATATAAGCAGAAAATAACCCGCCAAATAACATCACTTCCGATGCTAGAAAAAGCCATATTCCTAATTTCCCATTATACAAACCTGTATCAGGGCGCTCTTTAACATTAAATGGAATATCCATACTAATTAACCTTTTTGACTTTGTGGTGAGAAATCATTTTTTTCATTAGGGACGCTATATTCATAAGGCCCTCTGTAGACCGTTGGGACTGTTTCAAAATTACCATGCCCTAGGGGCGGTGATGTTGTATCCGTCCAATCTATTGTCGTTGCATTCCATGGATTGGATTCACCGGTTTTTTTAGAGCGAAGACTAATAATCATATTTACAATAAAAAACAGCTGAGCAACACCGAGAAGCCAAGCTGAGATCGTCATAAACTCATTTAAATGTATCACTCCTGCAGCATGCGCATAGGTTTCGCCCCCATCATTCATTCGCCTAGAAAGACCTGCTAGCCCTTGAATGAACATGGGCATAAATACGCCATTCATGAATATAAATGATGAATAAAAGTGAAGCTTTCCAAGCATTTCATTGGTTCTTTTACCTGTGAGCTTTGGAAACCAATAATATATACCTGCAAATAAAGCAAAAATTGTTCCGGGAGCTACAACATAATGGAAATGACCAATAACATAATATGTGTCATGGAGATGTATATCAGCTGCCGCCAAACCAAGAGGGAGACCAGTTAATCCACCAATTCCAAACATTGGTAAAAACCCTAAGGCAAATAACATAGGGGTATTAAATCTAATCGATCCTCCCCAGAGCGATAGCAGTAAAGCAGTCAAAATCACAACTGAGGGTATTGAAATAATCATTGTTGTTGTTTGGAAAAAAGCTCCAATCGTAGTACCCATTCCAGTGAGATACATATGGTGCGCCCAAACAATAAAAGACATAAAGCCTAAAAATATCATTGCGTATACTAAAGATTTATACCCTTTGATTGGTTTTCTAGTATTATTTGCAATTACTTCAGTAACAATACCAAAAGCCGGGAGAATTAAAACGTATACTTCAGGATGCGCTAAAAACCAAAATAAGTGCTGCCATAGTAAAGGGCTTCCACCACCCGCATAAGGACCTCCTCCACTAACAACTAATCCGCTTGGCATAAAAAAGCTTGTTCCAACAAGACGATCCATCAATTGTAGGATACCTGCAGCCTCCAAAGGAGGGAATGCTAAAAGCAATAAAAATGCTGTGATAAATTGTGTCCATACAAAAATAGGTAGCTTCATCCATGTCATACCTTTGGTGCGTAGCTGAATAACAGTAACTAGAATATTAACTGAGCCTAATAATGATGAGGTTATTAACATAACCATTCCCCATAGCCAGACAGTTTGACCCGTAGTCGCAATATTTGATAAGGGAGGGTATGATGTCCATCCGGAATTTGCTGCCCCACCAGGAACAAAAAATCCAACAACCATAATAACTGACCCTAAAAAATAAATCCAGTAGGACGCAGCATTTAGCTTTGGGAAAGCCATATCGATTGCTCCAATTTGAAGCGGGACTAAATAATTTCCAAAGGCACCAAAGGCAAGTGGAACAACGCCTAAGAATATCATTATTGTTCCATGCATCGCACCCATGGAATTATAAGTTTCAGGAGGAAGGGCTCCATCGGGGCCCAGTAGGCTTCCGATTAAAGGGATAGGGGTTCCAGGATAAGCCAGCTGGTATCGCATTATTGATATAAGAACAAAGCCAAATAGAAGCCAAGCAAGAGAAGTGATACCATATTGAATACCTATTATCTTATGATCTGTTGACCAAATATACTTTGTCCAAAAACTTTGCTTATGATTTCCTTCGCTCATTTAATGCCTTTAGCTATATTTTAAAAATTAGGGACTTTGGTTTGATATGTTCTCGAAATCTATTAAAACTTATAACTCAAATTTATGGTTTTAATTAATTATCTACAAAGTTGATTTTATTGAAAGTTTTATTTTTCATATGGTTTAGTTTGTTGATTTAAATTCTTTATTTTATCTAAATTTGTAGATCTTAAATTATTAAAAATTTAATCGTTCGGAGAAAATATGAACAAAACCATACTTAATATTTTAATCATCTCTTTTGGGGTAGGCACCATAGGTGCAGGAGAGGTTACAGGAAGCGTCAAATACGTTGGTCAACCACCAAAGGCTAAACGCCTTAGGATGGATGCAGACCCAGTATGTGCCGCTTCGCATCAAAAAGCAGTAAAAGCTGAATCATTTGTTGTAGATGCAAATGGAAACCTTGCAAATGTAATGGTTTATCTCAAAAATGTAAAATACGATGGAAAAGTATCATCAGAGCCTAAGACGCTAGACCAAGCAGGATGTGTGTATACACCTCATGTATTAGGCGTTCAAGCGGGTCAACCTCTTAAAATACTTAACAGTGATGCAACAATGCATAATATACATGGACTGCCTAAAGTAAATAGGGAATTCAATTTTGGTATGCCAAAAACCCTTAAAGAGAAAACCGTAACTTTTGATAAAGCAGAGGATATCTTTGTTGTCAAATGCGATGTTCATCCATGGATGAAAAGCTATACTCAAGTTTTTGATCACCCATACTATGCAGTCACTGATAAAAGTGGAAATTTTAGCATTGCTAATGTACCTGATGGGACGTACGAGATCGTTGCGTGGCAAGAAAAATTTGGTAGCAAGAGAACTCTTTCAAAAAGCGTTACCGTTAAATCTGGTAAAGCCGTAGTCAATTTTGAATTTAGTCGACCAAAGAAAAAGTAATTTAAAACTACTTAGTTTAAAAAATAAAAAAGCCTCGCTAGTACGAGGCTTTTTTATTGCAAATAGCAATAACTTAAAATGGGATTATTATGCCGATGCAAGAATTACCAATCGTCATCTCCCCAATCATCCTCTTCCTCTATAATAAATCCATATCCTTCAGATTTTATGTGACGTCTAACTATATCTGAAACATCTTCTTTTCCATCCATGCCCCACATCCAATCTATGAGAGCCTTGTAAAGAAGAGTGCTGTCAGTACTGATTCTAGCTACATCCCTCCCCCATGCTTCTCTAATTGAATTTATTGGCTCTTCAGTTGGGATGTAAGGTGCGGGCATTTTAGTGCCAGGCATAACATCTTGAGGATTAATGAACCATTCTACTAGCCATTCTGGTCTTAATCTTTCTTTGGTAAGGGTTATGTTGGGTGCCCATGTTAATGCAGCCTGTTTTGGTTTTTCTGAGCCATAAAAATGACAATTATTGCAAGCACCCATCTCAGCAATTCTATCTCCGGCCTTATAAGACGATGAGTTCATAACAAACTGATGAGCATCTTCGTATTTTAAATCCTGACCATCTTTATACTGAAAATAAGAAATGATCTTGTTCCATTCTTGATCAGTATAATCAAAACTTGGCATTCTGGCTTGAAGATGAGGACGAATCATGCTGACATCTTTAAACCAATCAAGAAGCCATTGAGGCTGTGTCTTTCTGCCTTGAGTATTTAATAATGGCGGACTAAAGCTCTGCACCAGGCTCATATCTTCAGCATTTGTTTCATCTGCAACAACCTTCAACCATTCAGCGGTTGCTGGCCAAATAGCGCCACCATCGCCATCGATCTTATGGCAACCCAAACAATTATTAGTATGTAAAAACTGCTCGCCTTTTGCTACGGCTAGATAATAAGGTGTTTTTTCAGGAAGTTTGCTTGGCGGAATTTCATCTTTAACGAGTCCCATAATCAAAGTAACAAGGGATTCTATCTCTTTGTGTTCAAGTCCAAAGTGAGGCATTCTTGATTTCTCTAATGGCTTAAGCTCTTTGACTGTAGTTGTTCCATCATCATTAGGGATAAGGTCAAATTTTTCTGGCTCATTTATTTTGTGATAGAACCAATCCCATTTAGTGTGCGGTATTTCATCATGCCAAAAACCAAAATCTAGCTTTGAAATTAACTTACTGCCTTCATGATTAAGAGAAATTCCAATTGGCTTTCTGTCTTCAAAACCTTGGATATTATGACATGAATAACATCCATAATGTCCAATTAGATTCTCACCAGAATAAACTAGCTTCTCTTTGATCGACATGGTATTAAGTAGATTTTTCACTTGAGATGTAGAATTTAATTGAGATAAAAAATCTGAGGCAATTTCATCTAAAATAGGTTCGTTGACATTAGGAACCGGAGTTGAGTCAAACGCTGTAGTTTTATCTAATAATAAATAGCTCGCTATATCGGCTGCTTCCTGATCGGTTAAGCGCAAATTTGGCATTTTAGTATCAGGGTGATAGCTATATGGATTTTTTAACCAATTGAAAAGCCATTCTGCATTTGTTTTAGATCCAACACCGATCAAGTTTGGTCCTTGCTCTAACCTGAGGTTCTGTAAAGACGGATCATAATTCGGGTCAGGTTCAGGCTGTATTTGATGACACCCCATACAGCCAAGCGCAGAAACAAGTAATTTGCCGTTTTCTGAATCACCAATATTATTATTTTTTACTTTATTATAATTTGAAGATTTCTCAAATAAATATTCGGTCATAGCAAGAGTTTCTTGTTCTGTCCTGATAAGATCCTCTGGGCTACTATTATTTCCTTTTTTGAAGAAGTGCGGCATCCATGTATTATGACGAAAAGCTCTGGGTTCCATAATCCAGCGATAGGTCCAGTCCTTTGTAGTCTTTGAAGCTACTTTATATAAGCTTGGTCCTGCTTTAGGATATTCTTCTCCCCATCTTTCCATGCTATGACATGTATAACACCCAGCTTTTTCAAAAGTTGACATTCCAAGGCTTAGCTTCTCAGCACCTTGAATTGGCATGTTATCACTATGGCACTTAAAACACCCAGCCTCTGAGTATTGAGTGGGTAGCATTTTATTGCCCCAATAATGCAACGCTTCCCAATTATACTTCTTTTTCCATAGTTTTGCCTGCTCTTCATTTTTTGGCATATGTCCAGCGGATGTAAAATCTGTTCCCCTGCCTCGGCCAGCATGGCAGGATGTGCATCCATATTCACTACTTGGGTGCGGTGAGCTTCCGCTAACAAATTCATCTAATCTGGGGTGAGTCGTATAAGGCTGAGGTGCATCTTCATATCCTTTTTTATCAATTCCAACGTGACATGTTATACAGCGATCAACTTTTGGCATTCCCATGTATACAAGGTCATCCTCCAGGTCATTAACAACAACTTGCTTAACTTCGTAATAAGGATCAATAAAATCAATAACCGGGACATCTCTTACAATGTTTGCTATTTTATTTGCAAAGGTCATCGCTTCAGGGTCAAGTTTTGACAATTGTCTTTCTAATAATTGTTTTTCACTATCAATAGCGTAAAGGGCATCATTCGTTTGCTTTATGAACGAATTCATAACCTTTAATTCGTTTTCAAGACTATCTACTAATGACTGATTTTTTTCAGCGATTAAAAAAGCTTCATCGGTCTTCTTTTTTAATTGATTGTAGGTTTTCTTTGCTTTTTCCTCATTGCCATGTCCAAATCTTGATTCTTCTAGGGCATATTTAGCAGCATCAAAATCTGCTTTTGCAAATTGATAATTTTGATTAGCTGAATAAATCGTTGCTTCAAATTCATTCAATTGTTTTTCTATATCTTCAACTTTGTCAGACTGGTCTGAAAGCTCGGTTGTTCTTTTATCTAATTCCGATAAAAGTTTTTGGTAATCTGAATTATCTGCAAGAACTGCTTGTTGGTTCGTTAATTGTTTACGAACATTTTGAATTTCCATTTCTCTAAACTCTGACTGATACTTCTTCCATGGCCTATTATAATCATCTGCAAATGTTATAATCCAAAATGCAGTAAATAGAATGCTTGAAATGGCGAACCACTTGTTTAGCTTTAAAATATTATAATATCTCTCTTCTTGTTTAACAGGCATATATATTCAGCTAGAAATTGAAAAAGAATTCAGGCATAGAGATAATGTATTTTAAGTTGAAAAACCATCGGAGATACATTTTGACTGGAAGTAAAATTCCAAAAAGCATCAATACGACAAAAATCGTAAATCGTGCACTACCCAACCTATCATAAAAACTTTTTAATAATGTTTTAGCCAGAAGTGGTGGCAGTACTGCAAAAATAATAAATATTATAAAAAGACCTGGGGCTTCACGAATGAGGATATTTGATGGAAGTCCAGTATTGAGCCATTTAACATAAAAAAGCTCGGAGAGATTAACATTGGTTAAAGCTTCAAGTCTGTGAGAATCCCAATATTCAAAAGGACCAAAAAATCCCCAGTTAGGTCCTCTTAAGAAAGTCCCAATTACAATCAATACATTCCATAAAACAAGCCAACCAAAAAGATAAATTGAAACGGATAGCATTCGATTCTTATAACTGTAATATCCTGAACCGTTGGGGTCTCTATCAATGTATGGAATAGCCATTAGACCAATGATAATAAAAGTAGGTAGAACAACCCCTGCGTACCATGGATCAAAATAAACTAGCATTTCTTGTAATCCTAAAAAATACCAAGGAGCTTTTGCCGGGTTGGGGGATTCTGAAGGATTTGCTGGTTCTTCCAGAGGAGCTGGGAGCCCTATAGACCAAATTAACATAAATGCGGAAAATAAAAT
>JAYZHS010000061.1:0-5475 GCA_036166315.1 Fidelibacterota bacterium | reverse complement strand
GGTCGAGTTAAAGCTGTTGCCGATGCCGCTAGAGAAGCCGGTTTAAAATTTTAAAAGAGAAAATATGATTAATCCTGCAGAATTAGATTTACAAGAAGAAAACGTAATTAAAGTAACGCGCGTTGCTAAGGTCACATCGCGAGGTAAAAATTTTCGCTTCGGTGCTTTAGTAGTAATAGGTGATGGTAAAGGACATGTTGGAATTGGCCAAGGTAAAGCTGGTGAAGTAATGTCAGCTATAAATAAAGCAAAAGAAGAAGCAAAGCAAAATATTGTCAAAATTGATTTAATTAATGGCACTATTCCTCATAAAATAGTTTCAAGATATAGCGCGAGCAAAGTTATGCTAAAACCAGCAGCGCCAGGTACGGGTATTATTGCTGGTGCGGCAGTCAGAGCTGTGATGGAGCAAGTGGGTATAAAAAATATTCTTACTAAGAGATTTGGGTCTAATAACCCTCTTAATGTAACAAAAGCGACAATGAAGGCATTAAATGACCTTCAAGATGCAGTAAGCATATCAAACAAGCGAGGTATTTCAATTAAAGATATTTTTAACTGATTTAAAAGTATGAACAAACATAAAACATTAAAGATAAAATTGGTTAAAAGCTCAATTGGCTACAAGAAAAAAGCTAAACTGACATTGCAAGCTTTGGGCCTAAAGAAAATAAATCAGATTGTAGAACATAAAGACACTCCATCACTAAGAGGTATGCTTGATGTTGTTAATTATTTAGTAAAAGTGGAAGAGTCAAAATGAAATTAGGCGAATTAAAACCAGCCAAAGGTTCAACGAATTCTAAAAAAAGGGTTGGTAGGGGACATGGGTCTGGATTAGGAAGGAATGCTGGTAGAGGCGATAAAGGTTATCACTCTAGATCTGGATCAAAGCATCGTCCATGGTTTGAAGGTGGACAAATGCCACTGCATCGTAGAGTTCCTAAGAGAGGTTTCTCTAATTTTCTTTTTAAAAAAGAATATCAAATTGTCAATATTTCTGACTTGGATAAAATTGAATCTGAATTAATTGACCCATCGGTTATGAGAGAAAATGGTTTAGTAAAATATGCTTTAAGACCTATTAAGGTGCTAGGAAATGGCGAATTAAATAAAAAAGTAAATGTCACAGCTAGCGCATTTAGTTCTTCAGCTACCAAAAAAATTGAAAAAAAAGGCGGTACTGTCACTGTTCAGTAAATCATGATTGATAAATTAAAATCCATTTTTATTATACCTGAACTTCGCAAAAGAATTCTTTTTACTTTAGGTGTTTTAGTGGTTGCTAGACTTGGCGCGCATATTCCTATACCGGGAATTAATGGAGAAGCTCTTAGCGCTGCTTTTCAAGGTTATCAAAATACACTATTAGGATTATATAACTTGTTTGCTGGGGGCGCTTTTGAGAAAGCAACTCTTTTTGCATTGGGTATAATGCCATATATATCTGCATCAATTATTATTCAATTGATGAGTACAGTTGTGCCATATTTTCAGAGATTACAAAAAGAGGGTGAAGCTGGTAGGAAAAAGATTACCCAAGTAACTAGATATTTAACTGTATTGATATCAGCTATGCAGGCTTACGGAATTGTTGCTGTATTTTTGCCATCAATGTCATCCGCTGGTCAATCGGTGGTTATTAATCCTGGATTTTCATTTATATTTACTGGAACAATTTGTTTAATTACTGGAACAATTCTTTTAATGTGGCTTGGAGAGCGAATTACAGAACGTGGTATTGGTAATGGAATATCATTAATTATTATGATAGGAATTGTTTCAAGGTTGCCAAATGTAATTGTTAGTGAAATCACACTTATAAATGAAGGCGTCAGAAGCGTTTTAAGCGAATTGATATTGTTAGCTATAATGTTTGCTGTAATCTCATTTGTGGTTCTCCTAACTCAGGGGACTAGAAAAATTCCAGTATCTTATGCTAAGCGGGTTGTGGGTAGAAAAGTGTATGGCGGTCAATCAACTCACATCCCATTAAAAGTAAACACTGCTGGGGTGATGCCTATAATTTTTGCACAGTCAATTATGTTCATTCCAAGTACTATTGCAACCTTTTTTAGTGAAAGCAATTTTATGCAGAATGTGATGAGATGGTTTTCTTTTGACCATCCTTTTTATTGGATAGTTTTTGGTTTGATGATTGTGTTTTTTACGTATTTCTACACTGCTATTGCTTTTGATCCAACACAAGTGTCTCAACAAATGAAACAGCATGGCGGTTTTATTCCAGGAATTAGACCGGGGAAAAAAACCGCAGAGTATATTGATAATATTTTATCTAGAGTAACTCTGCCAGGCTCTTTTGCATTAGCCGCTGTAGCTGTTTTTCCATATATATTAATGCAGTTAATGGATGTTAGTTATGATTTAGCTTCTTTCTTTGGGGGTACTAGTTTATTGATTATCGTAGGTGTTGCATTAGATACATTACAACAAATTGAATCACATTTAATGAGTCGACACTACGATGGTTTTTTAGCAAAAGGTAAAATTCGCGGCAGGAGAAGAATTTAAAATGGTCCACATAAGAACTGATAGGGAAATTGATTTAATTGCAGCTAGCTGTCAAATAGTGGCGGATACTTTAGAAATGCTATCTGAACATGTTGTACCCGGAGCAAAGATAACAGACCTTGATAAGCTTGCTGAAGAATTTATTGTATCAAAAGGCGCTCGTCCTGCTTTTAAGGGATACATGGGCTTTCCTGCCACGCTATGCGTTTCTGTAGATGATGAGGTTGTGCATGGAATCCCAAATGAAAGATATCTTAAAGAGGGACAAATAGTTGGTATTGATTGCGGGGCTGAAAGAGAAGGTTATTATGGAGATCACGCCAGGACATTCTCTGTTGGAAGCATATCAAATAATAGACAAAAACTTATGGACACCACTAAAGATTGTCTAATGATTGGAATTTCTGAAGCTATACCTGGAAATTATGTTTCTGATATAGGATTTGCGATCCAATCGCATGCAGAAAAAAATGGCTATTCTGTTGTTCGCGAACTTGTTGGTCATGGAATTGGTTCCAATCTGCATGAAGAGCCTCAAATTCCAAATTACGGAAACCCTAAGCAAGGTTATCAGCTATGCCAGGGAATGTGTATTGCGATTGAACCAATGATAAATATGGGAAAAAAAGAAATAAAGACAGATTCAGACGGATGGACTATTCGAACTACTGATGGTAAAGTTTCTGCTCATTTTGAGCATACTATCGCAATAACATCTAAAGGTCCTAGAATTTTAAGTAAGATATCAAAAAATGGCTAAAGAAGAAGCAATACAAGTAGAAGGCGTTATTAAGGAAACATTGCCCAATGCGATGTTTCGAGTGGAGGTAGAAATTGGCGATGATAAACATGAAGTTTTAGCTCATGTAAGCGGAAAAATGAGAATGCATTTTATTAAAATTTTGCCTGGAGACATTGTCAAGCTTGAAATATCTCCTTATGACTTAACTAGGGGACGTATAACGTACAGAAATAAGTAAAATGAAAGTAAGAGCTTCAGTAAAAAAAATTTGTGATAAGTGTAAGATAATACGTCGTAAAGGTGTAGTGATGGTTATTTGTGAAAATCCAAAACATAAACAAAGGCAAGGTTAGGAGAGTATTTTGGCGCGTATAGCAGGTGTAGATATCCCAAGGGAAAAGAAGGTTCCATATTCATTGTGTTATATACATGGGATTGGATTGACTTTAGCAAAAAATATATGCAGTCATGCTAAAGTTGATGAAGAAAAAAGAGTAAAAGATTTAACAGATAATCAAGTTGTAGCGATTAGAGATGCGATTACCGCTCTTGAAATAAGAGTTGAAGGAGAGCAAAGAACGCAAGTCTCTATGAATATAAAAAGAAAAAGAGACATTGGTTCTTATCAAGGCTTAAGACATAGAAGGGGATTACCGGTTAATGGCCAAAGAACCAAAACAAATTCTAGAACTCGTAAGGGGAAACGTAGGACTATTGGACTTGGAAAGAAAGTATAGGAATTAATGGCACAAGCATCAAAAGAAGTTAAAAAAAGAAAAAAGAAAGGTAATGTTGAACCAGCTGGTGTTGCTCATATTAAAGCAACATTCAACAATACTCATATAACCTTAACAGATAAGTTTGGCAATACCGTGGCTTGGTCTACCGCTGGAACTAGTGGATTTAAAGGATCGAGAAAAAGCACAGCGTTTGCTGCAACATTGGCTGCTGAAAAAGCTGCACAAGAAGCCGTCCAAAGAGGTATGAAGACCATTGATGTTAGAGTGAAAGGCCCTGGAGCTGGTAGAGAATCAGCAATTAGAGCACTTGCCGTTGCTGGTTTAGAGGTGGTTTCTATAAAAGATGTAACTCCCCTCCCTCATAATGGTTGCAGACCACCTAAAAGAAGAAGAGTTTAAGGAATTATATGTCAAAAGTTGATACACCTAAGGGAAAATTAGTAAGAAAGTTTGGAGAAAATATTTTTGGTAATCCAAAGTATGATAACCTTCTTAATAAAAAGCCATACACGCCAGGTCAGCATGGACCAAACCGAAGAAGACGTCTATCTAATTATGGAGTTCAGCTCCAAGAAAAACAAAAAATTAAAGCAATGTATGGCGTTTTAGAGCGTCAATTTAGAAACTATTTTCACAGAGCTGAAAAAATGAATGGTGAAACCGGCACTAATTTACTTCAACTTTTAGAGTGCAGATTGGATAATATTGTTTACAGACTAGGTTTTGCATCTACTAGGTCACAGTCTAGGCAATTAGTTTCACATGCACACTTTTTATTAAATGATCGCAAATGCAATATCCCATCAGCTTCATTAAGACCTGGTGATATTATAAGAGTAAGAGATAAATCAAAGAAAATTGATGTTATTCTAGATTCTATAAAAAAAATTAAAGGTGATATTTCATATCCCTGGCTTGAGCTTGATAAAGCGAAGATTACAGGAACCTTCTTAGCTATTCCGGAGAGAGATGAAATGTTGCTTACACTAAATGAACAATTAGTAGTTGAGCTTTACTCAAAATAAAAAAAGGGTTATTAATTCTATGTCAAAAAAAGAATATAAATTAAAAATTAAAACAGAAAAAAATACTTTAACCAATACGTATGGAAAATTTATTCTCCAGCCTCTTGAAAGAGGGTATGGAGTAACTGTAGGCAATGCCCTAAGGCGAGTACTGCTTACCAGTTTCCCTGGAGCTGCTATTACAAATGTAAAAGTTGAGGGCGTTCTGCATGAATTTTCAACTATCTCTGGTGTAAAAGAAGATATGGCTGATATTATTCAAAATCTAAAGAGCGTTAGATTTAAACTTTCAGATTCGGATGTTGATAGTGTAAAATTAGCTTTAAAAGGTAAAAAAGTTTTTACGGCAGCTGATATACAAAATGCTACAGATCAATTTGAAGTTTTGAATAAAGATCAATATATCACTGAAATTAACGCTAATGGAAAATTAGAA
>JAYZHS010000060.1:0-6321 GCA_036166315.1 Fidelibacterota bacterium | reverse complement strand
TAAAAATGAATTAGAAAACGTTGTTGATTTAGTAAATGATTTAGAACTTAAAACTATACTTGGCCAGCCGCAAGATATTCAAAATGCTATCATGACAATACATCCTGGTGCAGGAGGCACAGAAAGTCAGGATTGGGCTGAAATGCTTTATAGGATGTATAATCGCTGGTTTGAGAATAAAGGATATAAAAAAAATGTAATTGATTTTCAGCCAGGAGATGAAGCTGGAATAAAAGATATTACCATCGAAATTCAAGGAGACTATGCTTACGGGCTTTTAAAAGCTGAAGTGGGGGTACATCGATTGGTTAGAATATCTCCATTCGACTCAAATAGTCGCAGGCACACTTCCTTTGCCTCTGTCTTTGTTTTCCCCTCATCTGATGATGAAATAGAAATTGAAATTGATCAAAATGATATTAGAATCGATACATATCGGGCAAGCGGCGCAGGGGGTCAGCATGTTAATAAAACTGATTCAGCAATTCGTATTACTCATTTGCCTACTGGCTTAGTAGTTCAATGTCAAAATCAAAGAAGTCAGCATAAAAATAAGGCATCAGCGCTAAAGGTTCTTAAAGCCAGACTTTATCAGCTTGAGCTTGATAAAGAAAAAGAAGCAATCCAAGACTTGGAAGATAAAAAAATGGAAATTGCTTGGGGTAGTCAAATAAGATCTTATGTTTTTCACCCTTACAATCTCGTTAAAGATCATAGAACAAATCATGAGACTGGAAATATTTCCGCAGTCATGGATGGTAAAATAGATAATTTTATAAGATCGTTTTTAATTCATAAGATTGATAATAATTAATTATAACCTGAAAGAAATTTTATGACAGAAGAAAGAAAAAGCCTTAATCAAATTATAAATATTCGTAAAGAAAAATTAAATAAAATTATTTCCAAAGGCATTAATCCTTATCCTCCAATATTTAAACCAACACATTTAAGCGGCGAGATTTTATCAAATTTCAAAACCCAAGAAAAAAAATTAGTCTCACTTGTCGGAAGAATTTTATCTATACGAAAAATGGGTAAAGCTTCTTTTTTTCATTTGCAGGATAGCATGGGAAAGATTCAAATTTTTATTAAAAAAGATGACATAGGTGAATCTGAATATGAAAACTTCCAGTTATTAGATATTGGTGACTTTGTAGGCATTGAAGGAGATGTTTTTAAAACAAAAGTTGGAGAAATATCTGTCAAGGTTAAATCCATGACCATTCTTTGTAAATCTATTAGACCTCTACCGATTGTAAAAGAAAAGGAAGACGAGGTCTATGATGCATTTACAAGCAAGGAAATGAGATATAGGAACAGACACCTTGATCTAATTGTTAATCCTCAAGTTCGTGAGACTTTTTATAAAAGAACTAAAATAATTTCTAGTATTAGATCATTCTTAGATAACCTTGGGTTTCTTGAGGTTGAAACACCTATTCTTCAACCAATTTATGGAGGAGCAAATGCAAGGCCATTTACAACCTATCACAATGCTTTAGATCAGCAATTTTACCTTAGAATAGCTGATGAGCTCTATTTGAAACGTCTAATTGTTGGTGGAATTGATAGAGTATACGAAATATCTAAAGATTTTCGTAATGAAGGGATGGATCGTAATCATAATCCAGAGTTTACAATGCTTGAATTTTATTGGGCCTATGCAGACTATGAAGATAACATGGAATTAGTTGAAAAAATGATTAGAAGCGTATCAAAGCAAGTTGATTCTTCAAAAATAAATTGGGATGGTAATGAAATTGACCTAACAAAAAAGTTTAAAAGAATCCCATTTTTTAAGCTACTGAATGAAAAACTAGGAGAAGACATTTCTCAATTAGACACTAATAAGTTAAAAAAACTTTGTATAGCTAATAATCTTTCAATTGAAAAGAATGAAAATTACGGTCAATTATTAGATCAACTTATGAGTGAGTTTATAGAGCCAGAGTTGATTCAACCAACATTTGTTACAGATTACCCCACAGTAATATCACCCCTAGCTAAGAAGCATAGAAATGGAAATTCTGATATTGTTGAGAGATTTGAACTTTTCATTGGTGGGTCTGAGTTTGCAAATGCATTTAGCGAGCTTAATGATCCAGTTGATCAAAGAGAAAGGTTCGAATCTCAGCAAAAATTAGCCATCAAAGGAGATGAAGAGGCCCATCCTGTAGATGAGAACTTTCTTCAAGCGATTGAAAGTGGAATGCCTCCCACAGCTGGGGTTGGTATTGGTATAGATCGGCTAGTAATGCTTTTAACAGGAAATAGATCAATAAAAGATGTAATTTTATTTCCAGCAATGAAAAATGAATAATTTAATAAGTTGAATATTAGCTTTTACCTATCTTTAAGACATCTACAATCAAAGCATAAAAGCGGATTTTCTAGAACGGCAAGTATACTGTCAATTCTTGGGCTATCTATTGGAATCTCTGCACTTTTGATAACCTTATTTATTTTAAATGGTTTTGAAAGAGTTATTTCTGAAAAAATTACTGAAATCGATGGCCATATTCGAATTAAGCACTTTCTAAATGAGCCATTATATCCTTCTGAACACGAATTAGATAAAAATTTTTTAAATAATAATAGTTTTTCTCAAGGTATGTTTATTCAGCGCCCAGCACTATTAAGAAAAGGTCAATTAGCAGAGGGCGTCATCGTTGAAGGTATGAATAATACAGATCTTAACTTTATAGATAAGCTACTAGTCAATGGATCTTCTGATTTATCTCACAAAGAAGTTATAATCGGTCAGCGCTTAGCAGAATTATACAAAATAAAAATCAATGACAAGGTTACCCTATTTGATTTATCAACAATTTATAAAAACAGAAAAAGATTTATGCAGTTTTCAGTCAGGGGAATTTTTAATTCAGGGATGACAGAGTTTGATAAAAACTCTATTTATATCAAGATTGAAGATGCTAAAACTCTTTTCAAAATGGAAGAGCAAATATCTGGATACATTCTACGCTTGAAAAACGTTGGTGAATTGGATAATATAAATAAATTAATTAATTCAAATATATCTTACCCATTAATGTCAATGAGTTGGAAAGAAAAAAATAGGGCTCTTTATAAATGGTTAAAAGTTCAACGTTGGCCCATCTTATTTATTTTTGGATTAATTACACTTGTTGCTATTGTAAATATTTCTTCTTCATTGCTAATGATCATAATTGATAAAACAAAGCAAATAGGGTTGCTTTCTGCAATTGGAATGCCTAGAAAAAAAATTAAAGAAATTTTTTTGATTAAAGGACTAATTATTGGTTTTTTTGGCACTTTCATTGGGTCTTTGATTGCGGTTATTTTAGCTTTTCTGCAAAACAACTATAAGATCATCGGAGTTCCTGAGGATATTTATTTTATGAATTTTATTCCAATTGATATAGATTTTATACAAATTTTAATGATTTCTTTAATTTCATTGATTGTTTCTTCTCTTGTATCGTATTGGCCCTCAGTTCGTTCATCAAAAATACCGCCCGCTGAAGCATTAAAATACGAATGAGTTTTTCTTCAATAATTGCTCGGAAGTTTATGTTCAGCCGCAAGGAGGTTGGCCCAACAAGATTTACTGGGTCGATAGCAATAATTGGCATTGCAATCGGTACAATGGCCATGGTTCTTTCTATCTCAGTTTTAAATGGATTTGAATCAAGAATTGTTGAAAAAATAATTGGGTTTGAGGGAGATATTAAACTTACAGGAAATATTGATTATGAAAAAAAAATTGATAATTTAAAATCTATAGATCAGATTGATGATTATTTATTATATAAGGAAAGAAAAGGATTGATTCTAGGAAAGGAAAATAGAACCAGAATGATTAGTCTAAAATCTTTAGATATAAATAAATTAAGAGCATTCTATGAAATCAATCTTAATGAAGTAATTGATTCAGATTTACCAATTGTAATCATTGGTAAAACTACCGCAAGTAGATTGAATTTAGGAACTGGTGATGAAATTAAATTAATGAGTCCGCTTGATCAAAATCTTGTTTGGGGTCTACCGCGGCAAGTTAAATGTGTAATAGGCGGAATTTTTGATGTTCAGGTTCTTGATTTTAACGATAGAGTGGCATTTATTTCTTCAGAGGCTGGAGACAAGCTTTTTACTAGAAAAAATAATTTTGACGGAGTTGATATTAAAATAATTGAAGGTTCAGACCCAAACAATGTGAAAAAAAGTATCATTGAATTAATTCCCAACTCAAAAGTTGAAACCTGGAAGGAATTACATAGTAAGCTATTTAGTGCCATGAAGCTAGAAAGAATTGGCTCTTTAATTGTTTTAAGCCTTATTGTATTAGTTGGTTGCTTCAATCTTTCTACAACACTTATGCTAATCACAATTCAAAAGATTAAACAATTTGGTATTTTGTCAGCACTTGGTGCTACAAAAAAAATAATTAGAGATATTGTCATACGGCAAGGCGTATTCACAGGTTCAATCGGAATTGTTCTGGGTTTTATTATTGGTTTTTCTGCTGTATTAATCCAAAATTTATTTGGAGTAATAAAATTACCAGACGATATTTATTTTACATCTCATTTACCAATGATCATTTATTTTTCAGATTTTCTAATAATTACTTTGGTGGCATCAGGAATGGTTTTGCTATCTTCAATCATTGCTGCAAAACGGACAGATTTAATCTCAACTTCAAATTCAATTGTGCTTGAAAAATGATTTTATCGGCAAAAAATTTGACAAAATCCTTTTCAAGTAGTGAGGGTAAATTTTATGTTTTTAAAAATCTATCAATAAAAATTGACAAATCCGACTTGATTACTATCATGGGTCCGAGCGGCTCGGGAAAATCTACCCTATTAAATATTTTAGGAACTTTGGATACATTTGATGATGGATCAATCGTATTTGACCAAAAAAATATCTCAGATTTAAATAAAGATCAGATATCTAAAATTAGAAATAAACATATAGGGTTTGTTTTTCAATATCATCATTTAATTCCTGAATTTAACGCAATAGAAAATGTTCTAATCCCTCAACAAATTTTTGGCAAAAAAATTAATGAGAACTACGCTAAAGAATTGCTTGATTATTTGGGTCTATCTCATCGCATAAAGCATTACCCTGCTCAGTTATCTGGAGGCGAGAAGTCAAGAGTTGCAATAGCTCGCTCATTAATAAATAAACCTGCTTTAATTTTTGCAGATGAACCAACTGGAAATTTAGATTTAGAAAATGCTAAGAATTTGGTTGATCTCCTTAAAAAAATAAATAAAGATTTTGAACAATCATTTGTTATTGCTACACACGATCCTCAGATTGCATCAATTGGTAAAATAAAATATTATTTAAATAAAGGTACTCTATCAACAGTAGATCGTGTTTGAAGTTATTTAAGCTCTTATTAACTTAGGACTAGAATGAAAGAAAATTTTTCCAAACGTGTACAACATATTATAAAATATGCTAAAGAAGAAGCTATTCGCCTAGGTCATAGCTATGTAGGTTCGGAGCATTTACTCCTAGGCTTATTAAGAGAAAACTCAGGGCTAAGTGCTAAAATTTTTGATATTTATGATTGTGATATCAAAGATGTTCAGTCAATGATTGAAGACTTGATTAAAACATTAGGCAATACTATGACACTTGGTCATTTACCCTTAACCCGTCGCGCTGAAAGAATTTTAAGAAATGCATTTAATGAAGCTGCCGCACTAGGAACAGGTATAGCTGATGATGAACATTTACTTCTAGCTATCCTAAAAGAAAGCGAAGGTATAGCTAGAGAGGTCCTAAACTCACATAATTTAGATTACGAAAGCGTTCTAGATTTAATTAACAATGAACCAGATAATGATCAAATTGATTCACAAGAGTCAAAAATATCTAAATCCACAAAATCTAAGACACCTGCACTAGATCATTTTTCAAGGGATATAACTGAATTAGCTCGACAGAAGGAGCTAGACCCAGTAATTGGAAGAGAAGAAGAGATTCAAAGAGTTGCTCAAATATTATCTAGGAGAAAGAAAAACAACCCTGTATTGATTGGTGAGCCTGGAGTAGGAAAAACAGCAATTATTGAAGGTTTAGGACAAAAAATTATCGATAAAAATGTTCCCAGAACTCTTCATAATAAACGAATTTTATCCTTAGACCTTGCTGGGTTAGTTGCTGGAACTAAATATAGAGGTCAATTCGAAGAACGTATGAAGACCATAATGCTTGAACTTGAAAAAACGGAAAATCTTATTTTATTTATTGATGAACTTCATACGATAGTTGGAGCTGGTGGGGCATCTGGATCTTTGGATGCATCAAATATGT
>JAYZHS010000059.1:0-3751 GCA_036166315.1 Fidelibacterota bacterium | reverse complement strand
ACACAAAATAATTTTAATGATTCAGGATTAAAAAACGGTTCTAGTAATCTTGGATTGAACTTTGTTCAGCCCTTAAATAATGTAGTTTTTGACCTGCAAGTCAATGTTGAACAAATTCAAAAAGATAAATCGGTACAAGAGCTTGATATCGATCAAGTTCAAAAAATTACAGCGCTAGGAAACATTAATTGGAAGTTAAATGATCGTAACAAAATTAATTTTAAATCGAATTTCTACGATCAAACAGATAATGGTTCTACAAAATTAATGAACACTAATACAGATATTGACCGTATCAATCTTTCAGTTTCGCACCAGACAAACTTTCAAAAAGGCTGGAATATCAATCAGACGCTTTTATCAAACAATTATTCCCGTAATTATGTTCAGAAAAGGCCTTGGGGAAAGCTTGAGAGAGACGATCTTACCTCAGAGGATCATCTTGAGTACGAAATTTTATTTAATAAAAAAAGCCAATCGGATGAATTAAATGCAGGATTTGAAATTTATCGTGCAAATTATGCCAGCGACAGAATTAACTCCGGCAAGCAAGAAATTAATAGCAAAAGCCTTTTTGGGCAGTACGATATCAAGATACAGAATAAAATAAATATGATTTTTGGAATGCGTTTTGATGACTATAGCGATGAATACAGAGTTATCAGTCCCCGTCTTGGATTAATGTATAAAATTTCCGAACAATGGAAATTCAGAACTTCTTGGGGGCAAGGATTTAGAGCGCCATCATTTCTTGAGAAATATATAGATTGGAATAATGTCCAGTTTAACTATTTAATTGAGGGTAACCCCAACCTCAAGCCAGAACGCTCTAATGGAATAACGGTTGGTTTCGACTATAACCGCAGTTCAAGCAATCAATTTAATTTTGTTTATTACTACACGGATTTTGAAAATCTTATTCAAGACTATAATAAGAGTAGGGGAGTATTGAGCTATCAAAACATTAATGCAGCTACATTTTCAGGGTTTGAAGTATCGCATCTATGGAGACTTTCTAAGAGATTAGAGTATAAATGGACTCTTAACTGGTCTGATAATCGTGATGAGAAAGGTAATCCAATTCCAAACACAATCCCTTTTTCAGTTAGCGGCTATCTAAATTTTAATTTTTTCAATAATCTCCTAAAGAGCTCGATTAGCAGTAAGTGGGTTGCGCCTTATAAACCGCAAGAATTCGATATTAGAACCGCAACATATATTTCATCTGAAGAAAAAATAAGCGGGTACGCTATAATCAATATCCGCACAACAATGAAAATAAAAGAATCAATTAATTTGAGTTTGGTTTTAGATAATGTAGGAAATTATACGAATGATAATTTTGGACCATTTGTTGGTAGAGCTGCTTATCTAGAACTTTCAACTGCTTTAACAAAAAAGGACATAAAATGAGTCGAATGAAAATAATGATTTCAATGGTAGCGATCCTGTTTCTTATCAGCTGTGAAGATCAGGCTGAAAAAAACAATGCAATGACCATGAATGAAATCACAACAGAAAACGTGGCTGATGGTGCTTTTTATTTCAATTTAGCTAGCGGGGAGAAAGATAATTCAAGTTGGCATTTAGTCTATCAAAACATTGATGTACCATTTGGAGGTCAACAATATCAAATGCCATCTTTTGGATTAAGCCCAAGTTCTATGCTTGCAATAAATAGTTCTAATGATTTTGAATCTATTGAAACAGCTCCAGCTCAGAATGCTTTTGCACCTGAGGGTGGGAGGATGCAGTATGGCGGATCAAATGCTGCCCTAACCTACGATATGGCTTCCCATACAGTTGGCGTTTCAAATGATACATACATCATATATGACACTGTTTCACATAAAGTATTTAAAGTTCGCATTGACGAATATAGTGGTGGTATGGTGGTATTTAGATACGCTGAATTAACTGCAAGCTAACAGGTATAATGACATTATTATTTTAACTAATGCTATGAGCTAATTGGTTAAAAAATATATATATATTTGTCTAGGATTAATATGTGTTGGATTGGGATTTCTGGGCGTTTTTGTTCCAGGAATCCCTACAACACCCTTGATATTGTTAGCGGCATGGTTTTTTTCTAGATCTTCAAAACATCTCGAACAATGGTTAATTAATCATAAAACTTTTGGCCCTCTCATCACTGATTGGAAGAAATATAAAGGAATTAAACGCAAATCCAAGATCATTTCCATATGCTTAATTATTCCAACTTTTTCATTTACTATTTATTCAATTTCTAATTTTTATTTACAATTTTCTCTAGGTTTATTTTGCATATGTTTATGTACTTATTTAATAACGAGACCTGAGCCACCTGTTTCGGATTCCTAATAAATAGTTCTATGCAGAAAAATATTCTTTTAATCAACCTTGGCTCCCCAAAATCTTTACAGCTAAAAGATGTTAGAGCTTACCTAGCTGAATTCTTATCCGATAAATTTGTTATTGATTTGCCCAAGCTGTTGCAGCAGATTATTGTTCGATTAATTATACTTCCATTTAGATCTCCTAAAACTAGGAAAGCATATAAAGCTATATGGAATTCAGAAGGATCGCCTTTGATCCAAAATACAAATCGGATAGCCCAATCACTAATTAAACAGACTGGGTGGAATGTTAAGGTGGCAATGCGATATCAAGAGCCATCAATTAAAGATTCAATTTTATCATTCAAGAATAAACAGGTGAATGATGTTATTATTATTCCACTTTATCCGCATAACGCCATGTCTACTACGCATTCCACTAAAGTAGAGCTTGATAGAATAATAAAAAAATATTATCCAAATTTACGTTATTCAATTATAAAGCCCTTTTTTGACCATCCGAAATATATAAATGCTTTATCAGAACAATTAAAGCCTCATATTTCAGGTAAAATGGATAAACTAATCTTTAGCTACCATGGCTTACCCGAAAGGCATATTAGAAAGTCAGATAAAAGCGAAATACATTGCCTTCAATCATCGCTATGTTGTGAGATTGATTGTGATGCAGCAAAAAATTGCTATAGATCCAATACGCTTAATACTTCAAGGTTAGTAGCTAAAGAATTGAATCTTGATGAAGAACAATGGATGAGCAGTTTTCAATCTCGTGTTACTATTATTGATCGTAAATGGTTAAAGCCGTTCACCGATATTGAATTGAAAGATTTTCCATTGAAAGGAATAAAAAATATTGTAATTATATGCCCTTCATTTGTTGCTGACTGTCTCGAGACATTGGAAGAAATAGATTTGAGAGCACGGGAAACTTTCATGAAGGCCGGGGGTAAAAATTTTATTTATATCCCCTGTTTAAATAATGATAAAAATTTTATCAATTTACTTCAGCAATTGATTTCTGAAATTTAAAATAAATTTAAAAAAGCTAAAAAACAGTGAAATTTATTTTATAAATCATAGTGAAAATAAAGTTCAATAACTAAATTAAAGTAAGTGATAGCAATTATTATTGCAGGGAAGCCTGTGAAATTCAGGCACAGTTCCCGCTACTGTAATCGCTAGAAATATTTTATTTTTGCCATTCGAAAGAAGAAGGCGTAAATATTTTGTTAATGCGTAAGTCAGGATATCTGGATAATAATGCTTCTTAATAAATAATAACTTTCGGGATAAGAGTTAAATCATATTAATTCAAAAAAAATCCCTTAATTAAATAAGGACAATAACAATGAAAAGACTTTTTTTCGTTTTCATAATCTTTGCTGCTGGCTGTGAAGATAGTAATACAA
>JAYZHS010000058.1:0-32290 GCA_036166315.1 Fidelibacterota bacterium | reverse complement strand
AATTCTAATCTTAGCGGGTCTTCCTTTTTATTTTTATTGGAAAAAAAATGCATGATATAAAAAATAAAATCAATAAAGCAATTAATGATAATAAAGATGAGATAATAGCGTTTGTTCAAGAATTAGTTAGAACCCCTAGTCTCGCAAATCAAGAATCTGACGTACAAAAAATTATTCATAATAAACTTAATTCCATTGGACTTAACTCAAAAATTATTCCTGTTATTTTCAGCGAACTTGAACACCATCCTGCATTTAATGATGATGGGTTCTCTGCTGATTCACGAATCAATGTTACCACAGTATGGAAAGGGAAAAATAATGCCAAGTCGCTTATCTTAAATGGCCATGTTGATGTCGTTCCAATAGGCCCTGAAAAACTATGGGATGATGATCCTTTCTCTGGCAATATTATTGATGGTAAAATCTATGGTAGGGGATCCTGTGATATGAAAGCAGGTTTATCTTCCGGACTTTTTGCAATTTCCATTTTAAAATATTTAGGCTTTGCCCCTGAGGGTGATATTATTTTTCAATCAGTAGTTGGTGAGGAATCTGGTGGCTGTGGAACCTTAACAAATATTGTAAAAGGGTATAATGCAGATGCTGCCATTATACTTGAGCCAACTTCGCTTAAGCTATCTCCAATTCAATCTGGCGCCCTAACATTTAGATTAAAAGTCCTAGGTAAAGCTACCCATGCCTCAATGAGATGGGATGGTATAAGCGCTATTGAGAAATACTCCTTAATCCATCAATCAATCATTGATTTTGAGAAAGAACGCCATGACTCTTTTGATGTTGAATACTATCAATCTAAAGATAGGGTCGCCCCTATAAATATTGGAACGATTGAAGGTGGGCAATGGCATTCTACAGTACCTGAATCCATCATTGCTGAAGGGCGACTTGGAGTTTTTCCTGGAGAATCTAATGCAAAGGCAAGGCAATGCTTTGAGGATCATATAAATAAATTTGCTCAATCAGATAATTGGTTAAAGGACCATCCTCCTGTAATTGAATGGTTTGAAGGGCAATTTGAGTCAGGTCAAACATCATTAGATCATCCATTAATAAAAGAGCTAGGTAAAACATATACTAACGTTTCAAATCAAGATGCCATTATTGAAGGGGTTACCTATGGATCAGACTTGCGCCTGTTTACCAATCATGCTAATATTCCCAGCGTTCTTTTCGGTCCAGGCGATGTAAGGCTGGCCCATGCAGCCAATGAATACATCCCAATTAGTGAAATTTTAATTTCAACCGAAGTAATTGCAAACATGATAGTTAATTGGTGTGGAGGAAATTTTGAATAAAGAATTTGGTTGTCAAGATATGACTAAAACAATAAAGCGCATATTGATAAAACATCCAAATAGCGCATATAAAACCCAAGCAAATATTGATGAGCAAGCTAAAAATTTGAATTATTATGGCACACCTAATTTTGAGCAAGCAATCAATGATTACAATAAATTTCTAAATATACTAAAAAGCTTTGATATTGAAATCCATACCCTACCTGCAGATAACAAAACGAGTCTTGATTCAATCTATACCCATGATCCTTGTTTAATATCAAATTCTGGGGTGATACTTTGTTCAATGGGAAAACAGTTACGTAAAAGTGAGCCTGAAATGATTGCGAATTATTTTTCTTCAATCGGCATACCTATCGCAGGTGAGATAACACCTCCCGGAAATCTTGAGGGTGGTGACATCGTATGGATAGATGATCGTACCGTTGCTGTGGGTGTAGGCTACCGATCAAACCTAGAAGGTATTAATCAATTAAAATCAATATTAGGCAGTGATGTGGATACGATAATTCCAGTAGACCTACCGCACTGGACAGGCCCCGAAGATTGCCTTCACTTAATGAGTAATGTAAGCCCTATCGATTCTAATCTTTTTTTGGTTTATTCTCGATTGCTACCAGTATCGTTTAGGCAATATCTTCTTGATAGAAAAATTGAACTTATTGAAGTTCCAGATGAGGAATATGATTCTATGGGATGTAACGTTTTGGCTATTGCTCCAAAAAAAGTAATTATGCTTAGTGGCAATTCAATTACTGAACAAAGATTGAAGGATGCGGATGTAGAAGTTCATACTTACGATGGAAGTGAAATTTCAATTAAAGGCGCAGGCGGACCCACATGTTTAACGCGCCCTTTTTATCGAATATAATTTATGTCATACGAAAATAAATTCAACGCAACAACCCAATTGAAGCTATCTCCTTTTTTTGAACGCACTTCTCAACTTAATGAATCGCAAGAATGGAGAAGATGGGCCGGTCATCTTGCTGCCACTAGCTATGAACTAACACATGAAAATGAATATTTTGCTATTCGCACTAAAGCAGCCCTTCTAGACATTACACCTTTAAAAAAATATATTGTTGAAGGAAGAGATGCGCAAAAAGCGCTCGATAATATTGTCACTAGAAATATTGGGATATGCAAAGTCGGGCAAGTTATGTATACAACTTGGTGCGATGAGGATGGAAAAGTTATTGATGATGGAACTGTGCAAAGGCTTGCAGAAAACAAGTTTAGAATAACAAGTGCAGAACCAAACCTTGAATGGATTGAATCGAATATCGCAAGAATGGACGTGCAAATAAAAGATGATTCCTATTCTACAGCTGCACTGGCACTGCAGGGTCCAAACTCTAGAGATATCTTGAATGCAGTTTCATCAGAAAGTTTAGATAGTCTAAAATTTTTTTGGATGATGGATACACATTTTGAAGATATCCCGGTGTCGATTTCACGTACTGGATATACAGGAGATTTAGGGTATGAAATTTGGATGAACCCCAACGACGCTTTAGCTGTTTGGGATTTACTTATAGATAAGGGTGCGCCTTTTGGCATAACGCCAACCGGACTACATGCTTTAGATATAGCTAGAGTTGAAGCAGGTCTGATTCTATTAGATGTTGATTACATTTCATCGCGACATGCTATTGTTGAAACTAGAAAATCATCACCGTATGAACTAGGTCTAGGTTGGACAGTTAAAATGAATAAAAATAATTTTATTGGTAAAAATGCACTGGAAGAAGAAAATAAAAATGGTCCACTTTGGAATTTTGTTGGAATAGAAATTCAATGGCCGGAATTTGAAAAACATTATAGAAAAGTTGGTCTACCCCCTGGTCTACCATCCACAGCTTGGAGAACTAGCACTCCATTGTATAATAAACAGAATCAACAGGTTGGCTACGCAACCAGTGGTACATGGTCTCCAATTCTGAAGCGATATATTGCATTAGCACATATTAAATCAAAATATGCCAAAGAAGGTTCTGAATTAATGTTTGAATTAAAAGTAGAGCACTTCAGAAAGCTAACAAAAGCTACGGTTGTCAAAACTCCTTTTTTTAATCCAGAAAGAAAACGATCATGCCTGGTATAAAAAAATATGATGCTATAGTAGTGGGCGGTGGCCATAATGGGTTAACTGCTGCAGCTTATCTTGGCAGGGCAGGTAAAAAAGTTTTGGTCCTAGAAAGAAGGCATATATTGGGAGGAGCAGCTGTCACAGAAGAAGTTTTTCCTGGGTTCAAATTTTCAGTCTGCTCCTATGTAGTTAGTTTAATGAAGTCAAATGTTATGCGTGAATTAATGCTGCCAAAGTTTGGATTAGAATTACTGCCTCTAGAAAGCACATTGACCCCGCTTGAAGATGATTATATTATTCGTACTGCCGATCCGGATCAAACATATCGAGAAATTGCAAGACATTCAAAAAAGGATGCAGAAAATTATATGAGATTTGGACCAGCAATGGGGCAAATTGGTATGTCTGTTCGACCAGTTTTAGAAACGATTGCTCCCAACGCGATTCGTCCATCATTATCCGATCTATCGGCGACTAAAAAACTATTAAACCATGTGAAGACACTTTCTTCAGAACAATTTGAATATCTAACGAAGCTAATGACAATGAGCTCTGCTGATTTTTTAGATGAATGGTTTGAGTATGAACCGTTAAAAGCAACTATGTCTGCTAGTGGAATCATTGGAACGTTCATGGGGCCGCGATCTCCTGGTTCAGCCTATGTAATGCTTCATCACTATATGGGTGACATTGATGGTGCATTTCGCGCCTGGGGTTTTCAAAGAGGTGGCACAGGAGCAGTAAGTATGGCTATCGCAAGATCAGCTGAGCATTTTGGTGTTGATATTATGACTGAGGCATCTGTCGAAAAAGTAATGGTTAAAAATGGAAGGGCCACAGGTGTGGTATTGGAAAATGGGGATGAATATAATTCTAAAATGGTGATTTCTGGTTTAGACCCCAAGCTTTCATTTTTAAAAATGCTAGATGAAAAAGACCTTCCTTCAGACTTTCTAACGGCAATTAAAAATTTTAGAATTCGAGGTTCGTCAGGTAAGGTGAATCTTGCTCTTGATGCGCTACCCAATTTTACATGCTTACCTGGAGATGGACACCATCATAGAGGTGCTATTTCTATAAGTCCATCATATGATCACCTTGAAAATGCTTACGATGACGCAAAGTATGGAAATTTTTCCCAAGCTCCATTTATGGATATTATACTGCCATCTGTATTAGACCCGGACATGGCTCCACCAGGAAAACATGTTATGTCTTGTTTTGTGCAGTATGCACCTTATGATATTAAAGGGGGGTGGAATGACCAAAAAAGAGAGGATTTCGGCGATGCTGTAATTAATACCATTGCAAGATATGCCCCAAATATTAAAGATATAATATTACATCGACAGGTCCTGACACCGGCAGATTTAGAATCTACTTTTGGACTTACAGAAGGAAACATTTTTCATGGAGAATTAACGCTACAACAATTATTCTCCCTTCGACCTGCAGTAAAATGGGCTGACTATACCACTCCTATTAAAAATTATTTTCAGTGCGGGTCTGGAACACATCCAGGTGGCGGAATAACTGGATCACCGGGTGAAATGGCTGCAAAAAAGATTTTAGGTACATGGAAATGAATAAATTTGATGTAATTATAATCGGCTCTGGAATAAACAGCTTGACTGCAGCATCCATCCTAAGCAAAGCCGGTAAAAGTGTTCAGGTACTAGAAGCTAGGAATGAAATTGGTGGGTTAGCCTCAACCAATGAATTCGCACCGGGGTTCAAGTGCAATGTAATCAATGATACAATTAAGTGGATAGATCCACGCATAATGAAAAAGCTAGACCTTGAGTCTAAAGGTTTAGAGCTAATTCAACCAGATATCGTTCGTAGTGCTATTGGTAATAATGGAGAGCAGATTGACTTTTATTTAGATTCCAATAAAACTGTAGAATCTATTGCTAAATATTCAAAGAAAGATTCTGAGAAATGGAATGAATTCACTTCTTATATAAATAAACTAACTCAATTTCTTGAAAAAATATATGAACTAACTCCCCCCTCGCTTCCTAACGTAGGCTTAAAAGAACTTTTAAAGATGCGATCTATGTTTGGACCTGTTCGCCGACATGGAACTCGTGGAATTGTAGACTTGTTGCGCGTTGCTCCAATGATGATGCCAGAACTTGTCGATGAGTGGTTTGAAAATGAACTACTTAGAAGTGCAATTTCCACCGCGGGGATACACCACCATTCATTTGGCCCATACGCTGCAGGAACCGGGTATAATCTTTTGCACCAACATGTCCATGCAAACGGAGTATTTCATAATGCATATTTTATAAAAGGTGGAACTGAAAAATTAGCTTTAGCTCTGAAAGCGCAAGCTGAATCTTCTGGTGCTGATATACGGTGCGCAGCTAAAGTAGTTTCAATTAATATTGATAATAGCACTTGTAATGGCGTAACACTGGAAAGCGGAGACACTCTGGAAGCTAAACAAGTTATATCAGGCCTAGATCCAAATAATACTTTTATGAATTTGATTCAGCCATCACAGCTTAGTCCAAATTTCCAAAGACAATTAAAGAACATTAGATATCGAGGTAGTATAGCACGCGTGCATTTTGCGTTAAGCAAGCTTCCAAAAATCAATAATATATCAAAAGAAAGAATGGTAACATTATTTTCAATAAGCCCCTCTATAGAATATTTGGAGCGTGCATCTGATGGTGTAAAATATGGCTATGCTACAAAGAACCCCTATATTGAATTCACTATTCCCTCATTGATAAATGATGATTTTTCGCCAACAGGGAAGCATGTTTTATCAGCATCAGTCCAATATTACCCCTATCAATTGAGGGATAATGAGTGGTCTGATGATTTAAAAAATCAATTATTGAAAAATGTAATTCAAACTATTGAGGAAATATCTCCAGGGTTTTCATCAAGCATAGAAGGCTCAAGTTTTTTGAGCCCAGTAGATTTTGAAAATCAATTTGGACTCACACAGGGTAATTTAAATCACGGTGAAATGACATTGGATCAATTTATGTTTATGCGCCCTACAATTAGCACATCTCAATACAAAACTCCAATTGCTAATCTATACCTTTGTGGATCTGGCACCCATCCAGGGGGTGGGCTCCATGGAGCAAATGGATATAATGCAGCACAAGAAGTATTAAAACAATGAAATTTAGAAAAACTGCTGAAACCCTAGAAGAAGGAGCGCGCACGCTTGAGAGAGATTATTATGTAAACCCTAAAATTCTAAATAAAGAATATGAAAAGATTTTTTTAAAAAATTGGATATGTGCAGGTCGCGTATCTGAACTTTCTAATAAGGGTAAATATAAAGTAATAAATTTAGGGACTGAAAGTGCTATCATATTAAGAGACTCAAGCAATACCCTTAAGGCTTTTACAAATGTATGCAGGCATCGCGGAACACGAATCTGTAATGAGCTTAAGGGTGAATTTTCAAAATCAATCCAATGCAGTTATCATGGCTGGACGTATGATCTAAGTGGCAAATTAGTTGGGGCTCCACACATGGATTCTGTTGAAGGGTTTGTAAAAAGTGACTATCCTCTTTATTCTATTGCTATTGCAGAATGGGATGGGTTCATTTTTATTAATTTTGAAAATAAACCAGAATCATTTAAAAAAGAATTTTCACCTATACTATCTAAGTTTACGAATTGGAACATCTCGGATTTAGTTCCGATAGAAACCAAAACATACCAAGTAAAAGGAAATTGGAAATTAGTTATTCAAAATTATTCTGAATGCTATCACTGTCCTATTCTACACCCGCAACTTGCTGCAATTACTCCTTATTTAGGAGGAAGAAATGATTTATTTGAAGGGCCATTTTTGGGCGGTTACATGAATTTTAATGAAAACAAAAAAAGCGTGACATCATCAGGTAATCTGTGTTGTCCACCAATAAAAAATTTGAATAAAAAAGAACTAGACCGTGTTTATTATTATTCAATCGCACCAAACATGTTACTGAGTCTGCATCCCGAATACGTAATGTATCACACCGTTTGGCCTATTGATGTTGATCACTGCGAGGTTGAATGTTCATGGTTGTTTGAAAAAGAAACTGTTGATTCAAAAAAATACAATACCGATGAGGCTATAAACTTTTGGGATACAACAAATAAACAGGATTGGCATATTTGCGAATTGTCCCAATTGGGCATTCAGTCAAAAAAATACAATCCTGCTCCATACTCTGGTCAAGAAAGTTTACTTGCTGCATTTGACAGCTACTATAAATATCTGCTTAATAATTAATAGCATTTTTAACAATTCTATTAGTCATGCATGTATTCCTATTTCTAAATTTATTTATTAAATAATTAGAAAATATTTCAGTTTCCCATAAAAAAATATATGGCCAAAAATTCAACACAAAATTTTTCTCACCGTCATATCGGTCCAAATGATCATGAAATCAATGAAATGCTTTCATTTCTTGGCTATGAATCAATTGATGAATTAATCCTCAAAACAATTCCTGATAATATTTTACTAAAAGATAAATTGGATGTAGGTGATGGGCTTAGTGAGCATGAGTTCTTGAAAACAATTAAATCAGTTGCCAGGAAAAATAAAATTGTGAAATCATTTATTGGGATGGGATATTATGGAACAATTACACCACCAGTAATCCTGAGAAATGTTCTTGAAAATCCAGGCTGGTATACTGCCTACACTCCTTATCAAGCTGAAATATCGCAAGGTAGATTAGAAGCATTGCTTAATTTTCAAACAATGGTAACCGATATGACAGGTTTAGAAATTGCAAACGCTTCCCTCCTTGATGAGGCTACTGCTGCTGCAGAGGCGATGGTTTTAATGTATCGCTCATCGAAAAATGGCGATCAATTTTTTGTAGCAGATGACTGCCACCCTCAAACTATTGATGTGCTTAAAACTCGCGCGGAGCCCATTGGTATTCAATTGGTTATTGATTCCCCAAACAAATTTAATTTTACAGATCAAGTTTTTGGATATTTAATTCAATGCCCTACAACTGATGGAAAGGTTTTTGATTATAGCGTGATTTGCGATAAGGCCCATCAAGTTGGAGCTTTTGTCGCAGTAGCTACAGACTTATTAAGTCTTGCTATTATTCCTGAACCTGGTTCATTCGATGCAGATATAGCGATTGGTAACTCGCAAAGATTCGGAGTTCCATTAGGATTTGGAGGTCCTCATGCTGCATTCTTAGCTGCAAAAGAAAATTTTAAACGTAAAATGCCCGGCAGGATCATTGGTTTATCAAAAGATTCCCATGATAATCAAGCGCTTCGAATGGCGCTGCAAACTAGAGAACAGCATATTAGAAGAGATAAGGCAACCTCTAATATTTGCACAGCTCAGGTTTTGCTTTCTGTAATCGCCGGTATGTATGCTGTATATCATGGACCAAAAGGAATTTATCAAATTGCTCATAGCGTTCATAGCAATGCAAGAAAACTAGCAACCGCATTAACAAATGGTGGTTATAAAATTGTTCATGATCAATTTTTTGATACCATCCGTATTTCTTTAAATGGTAAAAATCCTGAGTTAGAAAAAGCTGAGATGAATTTTAGAGAATTTGATAATGGTGATATTGGAATAGCAATTGATGAAACTAGTACAGATTCAGATATAGCTAAAATTATTAAAATATTTGGAGTGAATTTTAAATCAAAATCTGAATACAAATTAACAAGCTCCAGAAATACTCAATATTTATTACATGAGGTGTTTAATTCCTATCATTCTGAAACAGAAATGATGCGATACTTAAAAAAACTTGAATCAAAAGATTTAAGTTTAAATACCAGTATGATTTCCTTAGGCTCGTGCACTATGAAGCTTAATGCTGCTGCAGAGATGATGCCTATTTCTTGGCCAGAGTTCAATACGATTCATCCGTTTGCACCAAAAGATCAAACCAGAGGGTACTACCAATTGTTTGAATCGCTTTCTAAGTGGTTAGTTGATATTACCGGGCTTCATTCCTGCTCTTTGCAACCAAATTCAGGAGCGCAAGGAGAATACGCTGGGCTGATGGTTATAAGAGCCTATCATCGAGATAATGGAGATAATAACAGAACTGTTTGCTTAATACCTGAATCAGCTCATGGAACTAACCCCGCGAGCGCAGTGATGGCAGGGATGGATGTTGTAGTAATTAAATGTGATGAATCTGGAAACATAGATGTTCAAGATTTGAAAGAAAAGTCTATGGCAAATAAAAGCAACTTATCTGCCCTGATGATAACCTATCCATCTACACATGGTGTTTTCGAAGAATCCGTTTCTGAAATCTGCGATATAATTCATTCCAATGGCGGACAAGTCTATTTGGATGGTGCTAATTTAAACGCAATGGTAGGGCTTTCACGGTTAGGTGATTTTGGTGCAGATGTTTGCCATATAAATCTTCATAAAACATTTGCTATTCCGCATGGGGGTGGTGGGCCAGGGATGGGGCCAATCTGCGTAGGTGAACACCTTTCTCCTTATTTACCTGGACATCCAGTTCTTAGTAATGATTCAAAATCAATATCAGCGATTTCTGCTGCCCCGTTTGGTAGCGCAGGAATATTGCCTATATCATGGGGATATATTTCTATGCTTGGCAATGAAGGAGTAAAAAGAGCATCTCAGATCGCTATTTTAAATGCTAATTATATGGCCAAAAGACTTGAAAATGATTATAAGATTTTATTTAGAGGTGTCAATGGAACCTCAGCGCACGAGTTTATTATTGATTTAAGAGGCTTAAAAAATGATACCGGAATAAGTGATGAAGACATTGCAAAACGATTAATTGATTATGGGTTTCACGCCCCAACAATGTCTTGGCCGGTTCCAGGAACATTAATGATTGAACCAACTGAAAGTGAATCTAAAAAAGAACTGGATAGGTTTTGCGATGCAATGGTATCAATTAAAAAAGAGATTGATGATGTTGTAAATGGAAAATTTGATTCTGAAGATAACCCATTGAAAAATGCGCCCCATACCGCGCTTTCAATAATGAATGATAATTGGAATCACAAGTATAGTAGAGAAGCAGCTGCTTATCCAGCTGCTTGGCTTAAAGATTACAAATATTGGCCTAGTGTTGGCAGAGTAGATAACGCATTTGGAGATAGAAATTTAATATGCACCTGCCCACCAATTGACGATTATAATAAATAAAGCAAACCTCCTCCATGTTCAATTTCTTAAAAAATGATATCTTAAAGATTCTTGATATTACTCAAAAAGAAAGGGATGATTTATTAAACCACCAAATTTATAATTCAATTGATAATATAGATCATCTGCATATTTTCATGGAAAATCATATTTTTGCAGTTTGGGATTTCATGTCTATTTTAAAAACTTTGCAAAATAAATTAACCTGCACTGAGATTCCTTGGGTTCCAAAAAATGGCGGGACATCAGCACGATTATTAAACGAGATAGTTACCGAAGAAGAGACAGATATAAATATTTATGGTGAATATTCTAGTCATTTTGAAATGTACTTTCAGGCCATGAAAGAAGCGGGTGCCAATACGGAACCCATTGAGATTTTTTTATCAAACTTAGATAATGGTATTGATAACGCTTTATCTATATGCAATGCACCTAAGCCAGCATCAAAATTCGTGAATAAAACTTTTTCAATGCTTGATAACGCGCCTGTGCATGTTGTAGCAGCAATGTTTACTTTTGGAAGAGAGGAAGTTATACCCAATATGTTTAGATCAATTGTAAATAAAATAGACCGTGATTTAAAAGGTAGATTGAAAAGTTTTATTTTTTATCTCGACAGGCATATTGGAATAGATGAAGATGAACACGGACCTGCGGCTCTAAAAATGATTAAAGAACTATGCCAAAAAGATGATTCTAAATTGTCTGATGCAGTTGAAGCTTCAAAAGAAACTATGAGGGCTAGGATTATTTTTTGGGACGGAATCCTGGAGCAATTAAAAGAGAATTAAATATTTAATTCTCCATAAATAATGTTTCCATTATTTTTATGAAGCTTAACATTATTTATAGAATTGATATAAGAGCTATCAATATCAGCAGAGATTAAAATATAATTATCGGTATGCCCAACGAGTTTACCATTTTTTATATTTTCAAATAATACCGGTCGCGACGAACCAACAAATTGATCATAGAACTTTGATAGTTTTTTTTGAGATAAATCTCTTAGCATTGCACTTCTTTGCGATCGAGTTTTTTTATCAACTGATTTATCAAGATTTATAGCATCAGTGTTAGGTCTTTCAGAGTAACTAAAGACATGTAAATATGAAATATCTAATTCATCTATAAAATGAACTGACTCGATAAAATCATTATCAGATTCACCAGGAAAACCAACAATAACATCCGCACCTATTGCTGCATCAGGCATATATTTTTTGATTGTAGATATACAATGTTGAAATTGACTCCTTTTATATCTTCTTCGCATTAAGCTAAGTATTTTATCTGATCCGGATTGTAGAGGAACATGAAAGTGTGGCATAAATTTTTCCGAAGATGCGCAAAATTGAATTATTTCATCAGTCAATAAATTTGGCTCGATTGATGATATTCTTATACGATCAATAGGCAAAGCATCTAATTTTTTAATTAAGGCAATAAAAGATTCTTTATTATTTTTACCAAAATCACCTACATTTACTCCAGTTAATACAATTTCTCTAGAGCCATTTTCAATAGCCTGGCTGGCTATTCTTAATGTATTATCAATTGTGTCGCTTCTACTTCTTCCTCGCGCCAATGGAATAGTGCAAAAAGAACATGTATAATCACAGCCATCTTGAATTTTTAAATAAGACCGGGTTCTTTCTTTTGAAGAATATGAGGGGATAAATGAATTTGTATGGGCAATAGGAGAGTGCACAATTTTTGGTTTTCCATTTAAATTTAATTGATCAAGCTCATTAAGTAGGTTGAATTTATTTTCAGCGCCAAGTACTAAATCTACGCCTTCAATTTGAGCAATTTCATTTGGATTTAACTGGGCATAACAACCAATAATTGCAACTGTGGCATTGGGATTTTTTCTCTTTGCCTGTCTAATTAATTTTCTGGCCTCTTGATCCGCATTTTCTGTAACAGAACAGGAGTTTAAAACATAAATGTCGGCTTTATCTTTATAGTCAACCTTTTCAAATCCCTGATTTACAAATTCTCTAGAAATCATGGAAGATTCAGAAAAATTTAATTTACATCCCATGGTATGGAATGCTACTCGTTTATACTGTGTACTCATATTAAAAATTAAGGTGTTTCAACCAAAAAATTAATTAAATATGTTTTCACACTTATAATAGTAATTTGTATTTTTTTGAATGAATTCAAAAAATAAAATTAACGAGCTAAGAAATAAAATAGATGAATATGATGATAAAATCCTTACACTCGTAACAAAACGCCTAGAAATTTCAGATAAAATTGGTTCAATTAAAAAAAAATCAAATCTTGAAATATTAGATAAAAACAGGGAAAATGAAATAATCAGTCGATTGGCAAAAAAGTTTAAAATGCTGAAAAAAGAGCATATAAAATCTATTTTTAATCAAATTTTTAATGTTTCTAGATTAATTCAGAAGGAAAAAAAATAACGTTGGTATCAATGATTGAAATGGTTAATATTCAGCCTATGAATTATATAATAACAAAAAACTATTATAGCAGCTATTTCTTTTTTACTCGGGAGAGGGTTTTGTAATCCCAGGTATACCTGCTATATACTGATTATTCAAAACCCCGGTCCTAATCGGGGTTTTTTTTTACATAAAATGAAGGGAAATAAATGAAATCAATTGGAATTCAAGGTGGAAAAGGTAGTTTTTCTGAGCAAGCTGCAAAGCAATTTGCAATTAACCATGGAATTGGTGAATATAATATCGTATATCAAATTTCATCGGAAAGCGTTTTGGGGGGATTAGAATCCGATCAAACTGATTATGGTGTAATAGCTATGGAGAATGCTCAGGGAGGGGTGGTGATTGAAAGCGTTGAAGCTCTAGCAAATTATCGTTGCTCAATTATTGAAATGTTTCATATCACAGTTGATCAAAATTTGCTCGGTTTGTCAGGGATGAATGTTGGTGATATTACAGAAATACATTCTCATCAACAAGCACTACGTCAATGTAAAGATTTTTTAAGTGAATTTTTTTGGACGAGACCATTGATTGAAGAAGACGACACAGCTGAATCTGCTAGAAGACTATCTGAAGGGAAATTGCCTAAAACCGCTGGGGTAATCGCAAACAAAGCATGCGCAAAATTGTATGACCTAGAAATTCTACAAGAAAGCATCCATGACTTAAAACACAACCTCACTTTATTCCTTGGGGTTAAAAAACTTTAAATGTTATGAATAGTGTTGGAATAATTGGATTGGGTAGATTTGGTAAAGTACTTGCAAGTATTTTACAAAAAGGGTACCAAATTTCTGGATATGATATTGAAGAAATTTCACCACTTCCCGGTATTGAGTTTCATAATTTAGAAAAGGTTCTTAAAGAAGATGTTATTTTTATAGCTGTTCCAATCCGACATTTTAAATCATTGATAGTTGATATAGCGCCACAATTGAATGAAGGAACTACGGTAATTGATGTTTGCTCAGTAAAGTCTTACCCTGTTGAGATTATGAAACAATTTCTTTCCCAAGATATAGGCATCATAGCCACGCACCCAATGTTTGGACCAGATTCATTTTTAACCAATAAAAAATTGAAAATGATGATGCATAATGTTAATGATATCAATAATCAATTTAGTTTATGGAAAGAGTTTTTTAAAAACCAACGTGTAGAAATAATTGAAATGACACCTGATGAGCATGATCAGCTCGCAGCTCGCAGTCAAGGCATAACCCATTTTCTTGGTAGAATGTTAAAAGAATTTGGGATTAATAAAACATCAATTGACACCCAAGGGTTTAAGGACTTGCTAGATCTTGTTGAGCAAACATGCAATGACACCTGGGATCTTTATACTGATCTCCAATTGTATAATCCTTATACAATGCCAACGATTTCGAAATTAAGAAAATCAACAGAGTCTCTTGATAAACAACTAAAGGAATTAAATGATGTGGCAGCTAGATAGTTGGAAAAAATATAAAGCAAAGCATATTCCTGATTATAAAGATCCTCAGCATTTAAATCGAGTTCTAGAAACCTTAAAAGGGTTTCCTCCGCTTGTTTTTGCAGGAGAAGTAAGGTCGCTTAGTAATTCGCTTGCTGAAGTTGCTGAGGGTAATGGTTTTTTACTACAAGGTGGTGATTGCGCTGAAAGCTTTTCAGAATTCCATGCTGATAATATTCGAGATACGTTTCGCGTAATTTTACAGATGGCAATCATACTTACCTCAGGGACAAATCTTCCGATTGTTAAAGTTGGTAGAATGGCGGGGCAATTTGCCAAACCAAGGAGTAGCCCAACTGAGCAAAAAAATGGTCAAGAACTTGAAAGCTATAAAGGCGATATTATTAATGGAATTGAATTTGATGAAACTGTACGCAAACCTGACCCCGATAGAATGCTTAAAGCATATTCACAAGCTGCTTCAACACTTAATTTATTGAGGGCATTTGCTGATGGAGGCTATGCTGACCTTCGTTTTGTAAACTCCTGGAATATGGGGTTTTTGAAATCGGGATCTGAATATGAAAGATATAGAAAATTAGCTAATAAAATACAAGAAAGTTTGAATTTTATGGATGCACTTGGTGTTACAACTGATAATACTCCCCAATTAAGAAAAACCGATTATTATACATGCCATGAGGCCTTACTCATTCCATACGAAGAAGCACTTACTCGAGTAGATTCAACCTCAGGAGATATATACGATACATCTGCTCATTTTGTTTGGATTGGGGATAGAACAAGATTTGAAAATAGCGCGCATGTTGAATTTTGCAAAGGCATTAAAAACCCGATCGGAATCAAATGCGGCCCTTCAACAGACCATGATGATTTGATTAAAATAATTGATAAGATCAATCCAGATAATACTGCTGGTAGGATTACCCTTATTGCTCGTTATGGGAATGATAAAGTGGATAACCTTCTTCCAAAATTAATTAAAAGAATAACGGATGAAGGGCGTATTGTAGTATGGTCTTGCGACCCTATGCATGGCAATACGATCAAAAGCTCAAATGGAACAAAAACTAGACCATTTGACAAAATACTATCAGAGGTGAAGAAAAATATTCAACTACATAATAGCCTAGGATCCTGGTTCGGTGGTATTCATCTAGAAATGACAGGTCAAAATGTTACAGAATGTACTGGAGGGATTGAGGAAATATCAGAATCAGATCTAAAAGATCGCTATCATACACATTGCGATCCGCGGTTGAACGCAAATCAGGCAATTGAGCTTGCATTTTTAATTGCCGATGAATTGAAAAACAATGGCAATTAGCGGAACATTAAATCTTCCTGGAGATAAGTCTATATCGCACCGTGCATTGATGCTAGCATCCCTAGCAAATGGCAGATCTGAGCTTCGTAATTTATCCACTGCAGATGATGTAGTTTCTACCATATCGTGCTTGAAAAGTTGTGGACTAAAATACGATAGGACTTCAAATAGTGTAATTATAAATGGTGGAAATTTTGTAGACCCTGATCAACCGCTTGATTGCGGGAATTCTGGAACCACTATGCGTCTGCTTCTAGGGCTTTTATCTGGCCAAGGAATTAATGCAACACTTATTGGTGATGAATCCCTATCAAAAAGGCCTATGAAAAGAATAATTAACCCATTAAAACAAATGGGATTAAAAATCATTAGTAAGGATTATAAATCTCCTATAAAAATACAAAAAAGCAAATTGAATGGTATAAGCTATAACTCTCCAATTGCAAGTGCACAGATCAAATCATCTCTCTTGTTTTCTGGGTTAGGGGCAGCCGGAACTACAATGATTACTGAGCCGATATTGTCCAGAAACCATTCTGAAATAATGCTTAATAATCTTGGCGCCAAGATAAAAACTAATGATTTGTCAATAAGCATAACTAAAAGCAATAATTTTAGTCCGTTGAACCTGACTATACCCTCAGATACTTCTACAGCATCATTTTTTATTGCTGCAGCAATCTTAATTTCAGATTCAAGAATAAAATTCAATAGGCTCTTATTAAACCCTACACGAACAGGTTTCTTAAATGCTATAAAAAAAATGGGCTGTACAATAAAATTTATAAATACGTCTATCGAAAATGGGGAAAAAATTGGAAACGTAGAGGTGTATCATCAAAAAATTAAAGGGATTACAATAGATAAAAGCGATGTCCCTTCAATTATTGATGAATTACCTATTTTAGCTCTTATGGCAACCCAAGCCCATGGAATAACAAAAGTCTATGGAGCTGAAGAGCTAAGGGTTAAGGAATCTGATAGAATAGCAGCTATATGTGATAATCTTAAAAATATGGGTGCAGATGTAGAAGAGCTAGAAGATGGATTTATCATTAAAGGCCCTACAAAACTTAATGGTGCATTAATTAAAACTTATGATGATCATCGCATTGCAATGACGTTTGAAATTGCTGCATTGATAGCTGAGGGTAAAACACAATTAGATAATAATTCGTGTATATCTATTTCATTCCCTGAATTTTATTCAACATTAGAAAGTATCTTGCAATGAGAAAATATGGCGTAATTGGAGATCCGATCAATCACAGCCTAAGTCCTTTATTGCATGGAGAGATATATAGTCAAATAGGAATGCCTATTAGTTATAATAAACAACTCATTAAAAATTCAGAGCTTTCATCTTTTGTGCTTGATAACAAATTGCAATCCTACAATGTGACAATACCTCATAAAGAATCAATTTTACATTTTTTAGACAGTCTAGATTCGGTTGCAATTGAGATAGGTGCAGTTAATTGCGTAATGAATAAAAAAGGTTTTAATACAGACTGGCTAGGCTTTATAAAAGCTATGGCATTTAATAAGGTAGAAATTAAAGATAAAAATTGCTTAATTATTGGAGCTGGCGGTGTTGCAAAAGCAATTTGCTATGCGTTAATTAAGTCAAAATCTAAATCAATTGATGTGATTAATCGATCAAGGAGAAGAAAAAAAGAACTTGTTCGCTGGATCAGTTCATATGGAATAAAGAATAATAAAAAAGAGATGCCAGATATAATCATTAACTGTACGCCTATTGGTATGTGGCCAAATACAGAAAATCTACCAATTAATATAAATAAGATACATACTAATCAAATAATCGTTGATACAATCTATAATCCCATAGAAACTGAGTGGATAAAATTATCTAGAAAAAAAGGGGCATTCACAATTGGAGGTCTAGATATGTTTATTTTTCAAGGAATAGCCTCTGCTGAAATATGGGAAAATAAAAATATCACTAATTCGCTTAAACTCAACCAAATAAAAAAGGTTTTAAAATTAGAACTATGCTAAAAAGATTACAATTTTTAACAGCCGGAGAATCTCATGGAAAAGGATTACTTGGAATCTTAGATGGTCTTCCATCTGATCTAGAAATATCAGAAGAATATATAGATCAAGAATTAAAACGTCGTCAAATGGGTCATGGCAGAGGTGGGCGTATGAAGATTGAAAAAGATCATGCTGAAATATGGTGCGGTGTTCGCCATGGAAAAACACTGGCGTCACCTGTTGGTATTTTAATAAAAAATTTGGATTGGGAAAACTGGACCGATAAAATGTCTGTAGAAAAATTGGATAAAGAAATTAAACGAGTTACTCTTCCAAGGCCTGGGCATGCTGATCTTGCAGGAATCCATAAATATGGTTTTGATGATATCCGAAATGTTCTTGAAAGATCAAGTGCTCGCGAAACCACCATGCGTGTAGCACTGGGAACCGTATGTAGAAAATTACTGGAAGAGGTTGGTATAAATATTGGCAGCAGAGTTGTTCAAATACACAATGTTAAAGATGAATCAAAGTATGATATGAATCCAAAAAAATTGAATCAAACTGCAGATAGCTCACCAGTTAGATGTTTAGATAGCAAGGTTGAAAAAGATATGATAAAAGTTATAGATGATGCTAAGAAGTCCGGCGATTCAGTAGGCGGAATTTTTGAAGTAATTGCTACAGGAATACCTTATGGCTTAGGGTCATACACACAATGGAATGAAAAACTTCAAGCAAGAATTACAGCAATGATGATGAGCGTTAATGCTTTCAAGGGAATAGAGATTGGGAGTGGTTTTCATAGCTCAACACAATTTGGTAGTGAAGTACATGATGAAATTGGGCATGATGGAAATAAGTTTACTCGGTATAGTAACAACGCTGGGGGGCTTGAAGGAGGTATGAGCAATGCTCAACCAATTGTGCTTTGGATGTCGATGAAACCTATATCAACACTGATTAAACCTTTAAGATCTGTTGATATAGACTCTAAAGAAAAGAAGAAAGCGCACAAAGAAAGAACGGACTCATGTGCAGTTCCAGCTGCTTCAGTAATATCAGAAAGTATGTTATGCATTGTCTTGGTAGACGCCTTGCTTGAAAAATTTGGCGGAGATAGCATGAAACAATTAAAGTCTCACATGAAAGCTTCAGCTAAGTATTGAAAAATATATTTTTAATAGGAATGATGGGAACAGGTAAATCCACTATTGGTAAATTATTATCAAAGGATTTGGATTTGAACTTCATTGATACCGATAAACAAATAGAGAAGCATTTTAACATGCCAATAAATAATATATTTGATCAGCATGGTGAGCCATCATTTAGAAAAATTGAATCTAGAGTATTGCAAAAAGTTACAGAATCAATAGTTGCATGTGGCGGGGGAATTGTAGTTAAAAAAGAAAATCGTGATTTTATCAAACTAAATGGAACATCATTGCTATTAAATTCAAAAATAAATTTATTAGAAAAGCGATTAAAGGACTCATCAAATAGGCCTCTTTTAAATGACAATGATTTAAAGAAACAGTTAGAAAAAATATGGAACGAAAGGAAAGATTTATATTTTAGCTTAGCAGATCACATTATTGATATTAACTCTAAAACAAAAACACAAATTGTAGATCAAATTATTGGAATTTTGTAAAAAATGAAAACCATACAAATGAAATTAGGCCAAAGATCGTATTCAATAATTATTGAAAATGATTTGATTAAATCATTGGGGGATTATTTAAAAAATAAGAATACTAATCAAAAATGGGTCATTATCTCCCAAAATGCTATAATGAATCATTATGGAAATAATCTATTTTCTCAGCTTGAAGAAAGTGGTTTTGATATAAATAAAATATCCATTGATGATGGCGAAGGATCAAAAGATTTAAATATATATACTCAGATAATTTCACAATTACTTGAATTCAATTGTGATCGAACAACAATTATTCTTGCGCTTGGTGGTGGTGTTGTGGGTGATATTGCAGGTTTTGTTGCATCTACATATATGAGAGGAGTAAAATACTATCAAATTCCTACTACGCTATTGGCAATGGTTGATTCATCAATTGGAGGTAAAACTGGTTTAAATTATTTAAAAACAAAAAATATCATTGGTACCATTTATCAACCTGATAGTGTTCTAATTGATCCTAACCTATTATCCACCCTTCCAAAAAGTGAAACTATATCTGGCATTGGTGAGATAATAAAATATGGCGCTATAAAGGATAAGGGATTCCTAACTAAACTTTCTGAATGGGTTAATGACTTGAACAATTTTCCATTTTTAGATGCAATACAACGATGCTGTGAAATCAAGGCTGAAGTAGTATCGCTTGATGAAAATGAAAATGATTTAAGAAGAATTTTAAATTTTGGCCACACAGTTGGTCATGCGCTTGAATCTCATATTGGATATAACAATATAAAGCATGGTGAGGCAATTAGCTACGGTATGAAGTGTTCTTCTTGGATATCTAGAGAAAAAGGGTTAATAAGTGATAATGAATACAATTTTATGATAGGTATTATTACTAAACTACCCTTGCCAAAATTAGGCAAAATTAATCATGAAGAAATTATCCAATATATAAATTTTGACAAAAAGCATAAGAATGGCAAGCTAAGCTTTATACTGTTAAACGGTTTGGGAAATACAAAAATATCGACTGATATTTCAAAAGAATTAATCTATGAATCTTTAAAGGTTTTACAATGAAAATTCAAATAATCAATGGGCCAAACATAAACTTATTAGGAACCAGGGAACCTCATATATATGGCTCTGAAAGCCTTGAAGATATCAAAAAATGGTTTGAAGGTGAAATTGATACAACCAGCCATCTAGTTCATTGGTTTCAATCTAATCATGAAGGTGAAATTATTGATCAAATTCATAAAACAATTAATGCATTCAATGGAATAATAATTAACGCTGGTGCTTTGACGCATTATTCATACGCAATACGTGATGCTATTAAATCTGTAAATATTCCAACGGTTGAGGTTCACTTATCTGACATAAATTCAAGAGAAGACTTTAGAAAAATTTCTGTGATTAGTGATGTTTGCATCAATCAAATTAAAGGCATTGGAAAAAATGGATACCTAAAGGCATTTAAATTGCTAATGGAGCATACTAATCAGGAATGATATTCCTGAATTGACTTCACAATAATCCTATCTTTAGATTTTCGAATAGCGCGCACAGCTGCATCTGCACCTGATAACGTTGTAATAGACACTATTCCTTTTTGAATACAAGCTTTGCCAATTGATTCTTCATCGTATCTTGCTTGCTTACCTAATGGCGTATTAATAACCAAATCTATTTCATCATTTTTTATTCCATCTACAACATTGGGTCTTCCTTCGCCAACTTTATAGGTTGATTTAGCATTGATACCATTTTGGTTTAATTCATTTGCTGTACCTGTAGTTGCAATAATTTTAAAGCCAAGTTCAGATAAATCTCTCGCTATAGGAATCATATTTAATTTATCTGTATCATTGACAGATATAAAAACAGTTCCATTTGAAGGAATATGATTCCCAGCACTAATTGATGCCCTTCTAAATGATTCACCCATAGATTTTGAGATTCCCATCACTTCGCCTGTTGATTTCATTTCAGGGCTTAGATATGTTGACTCATTTGGAAATTTATTAAACGGTAAAACTGCTTCTTTGATTGCAATATGACCTATCTTATCCCAATTCTTTAAACTAAAATCCTTTAATTTAGCCCCAGTCGCAAGCTGTGCAGCAATTCTAGCAAGCGGTGTATTAGTGGCCTTGCTAACGAATGGTGTTGTTCTGCTAGCTCGTGGATTAACTTCAAGTACGTATACAGTTCCATCTTTGAATGCAAATTGTAAATTTATTAATCCAACTACGTTGAGCTCTAAGGCTAAATCCGTTGTAATCTTTGAAATCTGTTTCATGGCATTTGATGAAATTTTATATGGAGGTAAAACACAAGCTGAATCCCCTGAATGAATACCTGCCTCCTCAATATGTTGCATGATCGCTCCTATATGTACATTTTTACCATCACATAAAGCATCAACATCAAACTCAAAAGCATCTTCTAGAAACTGATCAATTAATATTGGGTGTCCAGCAGTCACATCAGCATTCTTTGATATATAATTAACTAATTGCTGCTTTGAATAAACTATCTCCATAGCCCTACCTCCAAGTACATAGCTTGGTCGGGCTAATATTGGGTATCCTATTTTATCTGCAATTTTAAGAACCTCTTCTAATGTTCTACCCGTACCATATTTAGGGCATTCAACATCCAGTTTTTTCAATATTTTTCCAAATTTTTCTCTATCTTCAGCTAAATCAATGCTTTTGGGTGAGGTTCCAATAATGGGAACACCTGCCTTATCAAGCGCTTGCGCTATTTTTAAAGGTGTTTGTCCTCCAAATTGAATTAAAACCCCATCTGGATTTTCAAACTCAACAATATTTAATACGTCTTCATAGGTAACAGGTTCAAAATATAGCCTGTCAACTAAATCAAAATCGGTACTAACAGTTTCTGGATTACAGTTAATCATGATAGTTTTATAGCCTTGGTCTTGCAGGCCAAATACGGCCTGCACGCAACAATAATCAAACTCTATTCCTTGGCCAATACGATTGGGCCCTCCCCCAAGAATAATTACTTTTTTCCCTTCCAATGGTTCTATTTCATTTTCAGTATCATAGGATGAATAACAATAGGGTGTTTTAGCAACAAATTCTGCTGCGCAAGTATCTACAACTTTATAAGATGGTAAAATTGAATTTTTCTTTCTCTGTGATCTTATTTCATCTTCAGTTTTATTTTTCATTTTCGCAATTTGCGCATCGGAAAAGCCATTTTGTTTTAATTCTAACAATGAAGTTCTGCTATCACAATCAACTAGATATTTTATTTGATGTAAAAACCAAGGATCTATCTTTGTAGATTGAAATACTTCTTCTACTGATGCGCCTTCTTTAATTGCTTGTCTAACTTTTAGCAATCTAAAGCTTGTGGCATATTGCAACGTATTCATATCAAGCGTCCTAGCCCTACTTAACTCCGGGTCTTCTTCGCTAATTAATTTTGGCTCTAAACCATGCAAGCCTACTTCAAGAGATCGGAATGCTTTTTGTAATGATTCCCGAAATGTTCTCCCAATTGACATTACCTCACCAACGCTTTGCATTTGAACTCCAAGGTGTCCTGTAGCTGAAGGAAATTTTTCAAAATCAAACCTTGGAACTTTTACTATAACATAATCAATGGTTGGCTCAAACGCTGCTAAAGTTTTTCCTGTTATATCATTTGGAAGTTCGTCTAGTGTATAGCCTACGGCTAGTTTTGCGGCAACTTTTGCGATTGGGAAGCCTGTCGCTTTAGAGGCAAGCGCTGATGAACGACTTACACGCGGGTTCATTTCTATGATGATACATCGACCAGTCTCAGGGTTAACTGCAAATTGAACATTAGATCCTCCAGTCTCAACCCCGATTGTTCTTAAGCATAGCAATGACCAATTTCTCATTATTTGAAATTCTTTATCCGTTAAAGTCATTGAAGGGGCTACGGTAATAGAATCACCAGTATGCACTCCCATTGGGTCTATATTTTCTATTGAACAAATTATAATTGCATTATCTGATTTATCTCTTACTACCTCAAGCTCATATTCTTTCCAGCCTAGCAATGATTCTTCAATTAATACTTCAGTGATTGGACTTGCATTCAAGCCATTTTCAACAAGTGTCTGAAATTCCTCAAAATTATATGCAACCGCACCCCCAGTGCCGCCCAATGTAAACGATGGACGAATAATGATTGGAAATTTTATTGTATCTAAAAGTTTTTCTGCTTCTTCCCAAGAGTGCACAAAGCCTCCCTGAGCTGTATCTATGCCAACTGCATCCATTGCCTCTTTAAATTTTTCTCGATCTTCTGCTTTATTAATCGCATCTACTTGTGCTCCAATTAGCTCTATTCCATATTTTTTTAGAATCCCCTGATTATGTAAATCCATTGCAATATTTAACGCAGTTTGACCACCAACGGTTGGAAGGATTGCATCTGGCTTTTCTTTTTTAATTATAGCTTCAACATATTCAACAGTGATTGGTTCAATATAGGTTGCATCAGCCAAATCTGGATCTGTCATTATTGTTGCTGGGTTAGAATTAACCAGTATGATCCTATATCCTTCTTCCTTTAAAGCTTGGGTTGCCTGTGTTCCTGAATAATCAAATTCGCATGCCTGTCCAATTACAATCGGACCTGCACCAATAATTAAAATTGAATTAATATCATTTCGTTTCGGCAATTATACTAACCTTTCATTTGATCAATAAATTTATCAAATAAATATCTACTATCATGAGGGCCCGGACTTGACTCAGGGTGGTATTGAACAGAAAAGGCTTGTAGCTCCTCACATTCAATTCCTGCGCTGGTATTGTCATTTAAATTTATATGGGTTGATTTTACATTTTTAGGCAAAGAATTAAGATCCACTGCAAATCCATGATTTTGACTTGTGATTTCAACGATACCTGAATTCATATTTTTCACAGGATGATTTATTCCCCTATGCCCAAATTTCAGTTTAAACGTTTTAGCTCCAAGGGCTAAAGATAAAATCTGATGACCAAGACATATACCAAAAATCGGTTTTTTACCTAATAGTTCTTTGACCATTTCAATGCCGTATGCTACAGCTGCAGGGTCACCAGGACCATTGCTTAGAAATACCCCTTGAGGATTAAATTCAATTATTTCCTCAGCAGTTGTTTTTGCTGGAAACACCGTAATTTTACAATTGTTATCTGCCAATAGTTTTAAAATATTATGTTTTATACCATAATCAATTGCCGCAACATTGTATTTCCCTTTTGATGACCATTGATAGACTTTTTTAGTGCTTACATTTTTTACTAGATCAAGACCATTCATTGATGGAGCTTTTTTTAATTTTCCTGATAAACTTTTAATGTTGCTATCCAGAGATGAAATAATGCCATTCATCGCTCCATTGTCCCTTATATGGCGAGTCAAGGCCCTGGTATCTATTTGCTGAATGCCAACAATTTTATTTTTTGTTAAATAATCGCCAATTGAAGCAACGGATCTCCAATTGGAAGGTATTAGTGTCTCTTCCTTAATGATAAATCCTGAAACCTGAATTTTTTTTGATTCAACATCTTCCTCATTAATTCCATAATTACCGATATGTGGTGATGTCATTGTTACAATTTGCTTACAATAAGAGGGGTCGGTGAGAATTTCTTGATAACCTGTCATTCCCGTGTTAAAGCACACTTCTCCAATCGTTTCTCCAATAAACCCAAAAGATTTTCCAATAAACTTTCTTCCGTCATCTAGTAATAGTATTGTGCTATTTTTTTTCATACAAATTCGCCTCCATTACAAGCGATGAGATAACAAGATCTTGTATGGCGCTGCCAATTGAATTAAAAATTGTAATATCATTATCGTTTAAACGACCAGAAATATTTGAAAGAATTAGGTTGCCAATCTCCCCTTCAATTTTCTCCCAATTGTATTCATTATTGTTGATTGGAATTAACAGATTACCCGCTTCTTGATGGCTTGCACTTAAAGAATCGATATAAACTTTAGAATATTGAATTAACTTGGTTGGCAACTCTCGCTTTGTAGGGCCGTGCGCTCCAACAGCATTTATATGCAGGCCCTTTGGGATTTGATTATAATCAAATAATGGATCAGGGGAGCTGGTTGCGGTGCAAATAATATCTGCATTGTCCAAATCATTCATATCGCCTGGGGAAACTGCATCATCTAATTCTGCGCAAAACGACTCGACATTGCTTGGGTTTCTTCCAATAATTTTTATTGATTGAATATCTCTTACACAGCGGATTGCTTCAATTTGCGTTTGCGCTTGTACGCCATTGCCAAAAATGACCGCTCGAGAAGCATTGGCATTTGATAATAATTTTGTTGCCAGACCAGATGCAGCTCCAGTTCTAAGTGCAGTTACGTATTGGCCATCAATCAATGCTAAGCACTCCCCATTATGTGCGCTCATCACAACGATAACACCATTGATCAAATCCAGCCCATTTGAAGGATTATCGTGATTCACATTAATCAATTTGATGGTGATATATTTTCCTTCTTTAAGATAGGACGGCATGGATAAATGGTGTGCATTAAATCCATCAATTGGTAGGTTTATTCTTTGTGGAACTACAGCATTTCCATTGCTTATTGATGAAAATGCTAGCTCCATCGCACTAATTGCCTCTTGCATTGAAACAGCGGCTCTCACATCATCCGCTGTATAAAAAGGTAAGCTCATCTCTTCTTTATTTTTTAGTTAATGCCCAGGAGCCATCCCAATCATCCCCGGGTGAATTTTCTTTATAATGTTCACAACGTGGAATGTAGACTTGACTAGGATTTGTTTTTCTACCGGGAAACATATCTTCTAATTCATTCGATGCTTTAAATGCATCAATTGCTTTTTCCCATTCTTGATTGCGGTATAATTTTAATGCTTCATCGTATGCTGGTAATAATTTATCATATCCTTTTGGCATATTCCCCTTTTCAGATATCAGTTCAAATACTTGAGCGGGTTCAGTTTTTCCCATCACGATGACATAATCCAGATCTCTCCAAATAAATTTATCCTTACATGCTTTATAGGTTTCTTCTGCAACCTGAATGTATACTCCATATTGCTTTGCTGACGCTTCTAACCGTGCGGCAAGATTTACGGTATCGCCCATCATTGTGTAATTCATCCTCATCGTTGAACCCATATTACCTGTAACTAATTTCCCAGTATTAATTCCAATTCGATTTTGCATATTATGGACGATCTCAGGCCATCTATCTCCTTCTGATTGCCATTTTTCTCTTAACTCTGCTAACCTATCTTGCATCTTTACTGCAGTTAAACATGCCCAATATTCATGCTCATCTACAGGGGCAGGTGCACCATAAAATGCTACAATAGCGTCGCCTATATATTTATCAAGTGTTCCTTTATTATTAAGTAAAATGTCTGTCATTTCTGTTAAGTAATCATTCAGAAGCTCAACCAGATCAGGTGCTGATAATTTTTCAGAAAATCCAGAAAAACTCTGGATATCTGTAAAGAATGCTGTATGATATCCTTCTTCACCTCCAAGCGAAGGTTGCTCTTTGGCCTCATACATCTGATCAATTAATTCTGGAGATATATAAGTGCTAAATGTATTTTTTAAGAATCGTTTATCTTTTTCAGCGCCAAAATAATTATAGAGAAAAATTCCACCAAATGTTCCAATCACTGATAAAATTGGCCTAACAACCTCCAGCATAACAAGGCTATTGATAAACTGTAGATTTGCATAAATAATCCAGCCAACGATGGCAATAAGTGGAAGGGGTAGCGCATAAAATGGTTTTTTAGGAAATGAAATTGTTATACCCATAACAAGGCAGATAAATAGAATAGTGTAAAATGTCGAACTGGGGTCTTTTACCTCAACAAAATTGTTTTGTAAAATACTATGCATCACGTTTGCATGGATCTCTACCCCTGCAAACGTTTCCTGAACCGGTGTATTTCTCAAATCCATTAAGCCAGGCAGTGAAGCTCCAACAAGCGCAACTTTATCTTGCCAGTAGTCCGGTGGCAACATTTCTGGATCCATACAGTAACTGTAGGGTAAATAATAAAAGGTTTGAAACTGCCCATAATAATTGACATACATACGTCCATTATCATCGATTGGAATTTGACGCACTACGGTATTGGTGGTATCAATCAAATTGAGTGTTTTATTTTCAAAATCATAATCAAAACCACCATTCTTTTTTATGCCTAGAATATCAATTACTGCTGACATAACTAAGCTGGGGTAGACATGGTCTGCTCCTTCAAAATAAATTGCAGTAGGTGCACGCCTGATCACTCCATCATTATCCTGAGGAAAATTTGCTGATCCATTACCGATTGAAGCTGACAGTAGCTCTACATAAGTATTTCCAATTCTATCGGCTTGCGGAAGTTTAATTTTTGCTTCATCAGATACGCCCGATATAATATGATTTTGATAATCATAGCCGGAAGGCTCTGCATCCATCTTAGGAAGAAAGTTGAGAGTATCTTCCTGCTCAAATACTATCGCATGGTAAGTTTTATTTGAATTGAGGGTTGCAGATACAAACTTGCTGGGATCATTGCTATATAAAAATTGATCTGTTACCGTGGTAAGATTTTCATTTGAAGATGAGGTATTTGAAGACAGCGCCTGCACAAGATCGTATTTAAAGGTATTCTCTTGGTCAAAAATAATATCAAATAGTAAAGCCTTGGGGTTGCCAGAAGATACTGTATTGATCAATGTGCCGTGATACGCATGCGGCCAGTTATGATAGCGCCCCAATCCGCCTTCTTCTACCGGGCCTACAGAAGTGTTATCAATATCAATAATGACCACATCTTCAATTGACATTTGCTCAACATTAGCTGTGCGAGCTCGCATTCGCGAGTCGTACGAAATAAATTCATAGCCCTCGAGAAGGGAGCTAAGAAAGGTTATTTTATAGCTAGCCCAGCCAAAAAAAATGGCCATTAAAAGGCCAATTACAATACCAGCGCCAACGCGCTTAATAAAATCTGTTAGGATAACTATAGAAGATTCAACTGATAAATCTTCTATATTATCTAACAATTTTTTCATGGTTTAATTTCCATCTTTTGCATCTTGCTCTTTATTCCATTTAACAAAATCTAAACCGGCATCAGCATCTTGATCAAATTTAAACATGGAATATTTTCCATCTTTTCGCACATTGATTTGCATACCTTCTACCAAACTGATCCAATCTTCTAATGAAACTTCATAGGGGCCGGCTACTTGCGTAGGTGCCTGCACTTCTGTTACGGGACCTAGCTTAAATTTAGGAGCTCCTCCACCTTGGGGTGGGCCACCTTGACGCATTTGTTGTTTTCTGGCATCGATAACATTTTTAGCAGCATTGACATCTACCTTGCCATCGTATACCAATACTGAGCTCTCATCTTCACCAGCCTTGGCTCGATATTTTGTACCTCGAATCGCCGCAACAGCTGTGGGGGTTCTTACTGCTACATTCTTTTTTTCACCAAAAGCAGCTTTAGCCGCTACCCATACATCGCCCTTTTTTAAAGTTGCTTCGAAATTCTTTTCCATGGGTTTAACATTGGCCATGGTGATTTCAAGTTCAGAATTTTGACCAATCCTAAGTTTGCCTCCACCAATTAAAGAAATTTCACAACGAGACTTTGCAAGAGTTTTGATAATATCATTTTCGTGGACCGGCATTCTGGGCATTGCTTTTTTAAATGCACCTGCGCCATTTTTTTGAACCTGAACCCTTCCAAGCGGTAAGGTAATTTTACCAAATTCTTTTTGGCCAAAAAGTAGAGAGGTAATTGAAATTGATAATAGTAGTGTACGTTTAAAAATAATCACGATATTTTTCATTTTGTACTTGATGAAGATAAGAATTCTCTGGCACGGTTAGCAATATAATTAACAGGTTTTATGATCCACCCAAGCCACTTCCATCTGCTCTGATTTTCAACTTCTTCTTTGGGGTTTACTATAGAAAGGATATCTTTAGGTGCCTCAATATCAGCTAGCTCCCAGGCCACAACTTGAACGTATGGGACTATTCCTTCAAGTTCGCCAATATATGTACGCGCAACTGATTTTTCAGATTTGCTGGAATCAATATTGATCAATTGGCCGGATATCTTACAGGTGTCTGCTTCTAGTTCAAATGACCCTACGATAGCTTTTTTAAACCCAATTAAGTTTCCAATTTCTATTGCGCAGTCCATGGTTTTACAATCCATTCTATCGTATTCTTTTTCTCGTAGCAGTTCATTGATCTGATTCTTCTCAACCAAGATGAATGATTTGGTTTGGTGTAGTTCGAGTCTAAGATATCCAGTGTACAGCGCAATATCCTCATCTTGCATACCAGTGCCTTCAAATGTAAACAGGGCTAAGGTTGGCTTTGCATCATACCTATTAAGTTTAGTTTGGCTTGAAGCTTGTCCAAAAAGCAGCAGGAACAAGATAGCTATCTTACGCAAAGCACCCCTTATATATAGTACTCTACAAAAATAGCTATTTTAGAAATACCATTTTCTTAGTTTTGTTCAAAACCGTTTTACCATTCTGATCTCTAACCATTGCGTGGTATAGGTAGACACCAGTTGCAACTTTGGTTCCAGTTGAATTCATTCCATTCCAGATAAAGTTATAATATCCAGCAGGCCTGAGCTCATTGGAAGCTAATCGCATGACCTCTTTACCAAGCAGGTTATAAATGACCAGATCAATTTGCGCATCTTCTTCAAGACTGATCATAATAGAGGTTTGCGGATTGAATGGATTTGGATAATTCTGGCTTAAAACAAACGCATCGGGATAGAGGCTGACACCAGCATTATTTTCTTGAACAAAATCTTTAGAACCAATCACAAGCCTTAGGTCCTGCTTTAGATAAGAGGCTGAGCCTGTATTAGCAAAACGATAAGTGCTTTCCCATTTAAGGTTCTGGGCTTGCTTATTGGTTTTGTTGATAATGAAAATATCATATTCATCCGGAACATAACCCAAACCTTCAAAGGTCAAATAGGTGCGCTGGCCATTGGTTGGCGCAAGCACTTCAATATCCCAATAATGACCCTCATCATTTGGTGCGCGCATATCAACAGAATACAGATCTGGAACATCATCTCTATCGCGATTATTTATAGATAAAGAAACATTCCCTGGAACTGCAGGTGGTTCAAATTCATCCAATCGATCATACCCATCGGCAGCGCTATGCAATACACCTACTGAATTTGATTCGTCTCTAGACCTGCCGGTTGAAGCTAAAATATTGACCACCCATTCATCGCTATCCATTGATATATTATGAATATCAGGGGTGGTTATCTTAGCAAGTCGTTTTCCAAACACGTCTCCGGTACCATCAACATAGATATCGGGATCTGCGCTTGATTTATAAATATACCCTTTCCAAGGCTCTAAGCTTGATCCAGGATTGGTCCAACCGCTAAAGTTGTTCCATGTAAAAATACTTCCACCATCTGTGATTGGAACATCATTTTGGGTTCTAACATTAATTAAGTTGATGGGGAAATTATATGGATTGCCAAAGAATTTCCATTCACCAGGCGCAGCAGGAATTTCAAATGGTGGTGATGTCGGCGTTGATTCACCTGTTCCAAAATCAAAGTTTAATTGCAATAGGTCTGGGTATTGCTCTTTATCCCATATGAAAAAATATGAATTGCCTAAGCTAATATTAAGCGGGTTGGTCTCTGTAAATTCATCCCATCCATTATTATAGCCATACAGGCGATATTTCAATTTTGTTGGATCTGCCGGGCCAAGTACCTCAGTAATAGCATTAAGGCCTTTATTGGTTTTAAACGGTATTGAGAACAATTGATAGGCAGAGGTATCGGTACCGGTTGGAATGCCAGCAGACCAGTAGTCTGCAGTCGTTACATTATCTTGTGTTCTTGCAACAACGGACTGAACGTGCTTACCATTGTAATCGTAAGGCCATTCGCTGCGGTTACCTAATTCATCTATCGCTTCAATGAAGTATTCCACACCCTCTGAACGGATATCGCCACCGGGGATACTGGAAGGTGTTATCTCGCCATCGTTCCATAATTGAACCGTAACAAAACCTGAATTACTACCTGAGCGACGGTAATTAAGATAAACATCTTTTACCCCTGATCCTCCATCAGAAACCTGAACATTGATTGAAGGGGTGGTTGATCCTTCATCCACAGAGGTTAGCGGATTATTATGAACAATCAGTGGTGGGTTTAGATCAACGCCAAAATAACCTGTATCAGAATTGGTTGAGTTTTGAGCATAATCTACCGTTTTGATATACCACTCATACGTTCCATCTTCCAGTCTTTTGGTAGAGTCTACAAGCGCAGCATCTTGATCCACAAACTCGACTTTATTTTCTTGATAAGATCCAAATACATTGCCATTGACATATATCATCCAATATTCAACTCCAGATGGATAATCTCCAAAATTTTGCCATTCAAATCGCGGCACGTCCGATACCCAATTCACTTCTTGTTCACCATTTTGATCTGTGTAAGAGTTGGGTCCATTGATAAAAAATGATTCTGGTGCAATATTATCATAAAGGGCCTGAACCGTTTTTGAGCTATCGGGATTTTCGTTTCCATACTCATCCATCAAGCGTATCGATACATCAAAATCATTAGGCTCTGGTACGCTAAAGGCATACGCTTTGAGCGGATTATTTTCAGGAAAACCAATGAACTCATCATAAAAATTTATTCCATCATTGATCTCCACAATCGCTCCAAG
>JAYZHS010000057.1:0-9006 GCA_036166315.1 Fidelibacterota bacterium | reverse complement strand
CGGGTATATACGATATTACTCTCCTGTTTGCTGAAAATCACTATCAAACAAATCAACGCTCGTTTGATGTGCGCATTGAAGGAGAAAAAGTAATTAACGACCTAGATGTTTCCAAGGAAGCGGGGATGCATACAGCGCTTGAAAAAAAGGTAAACTATGTTTCTATTGCTGATGGAATTTTGGATATTCATTTTGATTTGAATTTATATGGACAAGGCTATAGCGCCGCTGGACCATTTTTAAATGGATTAATCATTGATAGGACCAAAGGGCTTGGAGTTGATGATTTAGAAATACCATCTTCATTTGAAATTGGTGAAGCATTCCCAAACCCATTTAACAATCACTTATCGATTCCCATCCAATCAGATATCAATCAAAGGCTTACAGTTGACATTGTTGATATCTTAGGTAGGCAGGTCGATTTATTAATCAATGATCAGCTAGTGAGTGATAAGAATATCATTCAATGGAACGCAAAAAATATCGGAACAGGTGTTTATTTCATCCGCGCAATAAATAACCATCAAGCGCATTACAAAAAAGTATCGCTAGTCAAATGATGAAACTACTTCCAATTTTGATACTTTTCATTACATGCCAAGAACCTAAAAGTTCAGAAAAACAACCAGTGGTTAATGAATGGGACAAAGAAGGATGGACGCTGGTATGGAACGATGAATTTGATGGGCCTGCTCTAAATCTAGAAAAATGGTCCTATGAAATAGGCGGTCACGGCTGGGGCAACAATGAATTACAATATTATTCTGATGATGATTCAACGGCATTCATTCAAGATGGCAAATTAGTGATCAGAGCAGATCTGGTTCCGCAAGGCACTGGATCTTCAGATAATCTTAGGTATTTCTCATCTGCTAGATTGCGCACCTCTGGAAAAGGAGATTGGCGCTATGGAAGAATCGAGGTAAAAGCTAAACTCGCTCTGGGTCAAGGAATATGGCCAGCAATATGGATGCTACCAACAGACTGGATGTATGGCGGTTGGCCAGAAAGTGGAGAAATCGATATTATGGAGCATGTTGGATACGATCCAGGTAGAGTTCATGGAAGTATTCATACTGGATCATATAATCATAAGATCAATACACAAAGAGGTGGATCGAAGTTGCTTGATAAAATTAGTTCTAAATTTTATGTTTACGCTATTGAATGGTATGAAGATAGAATAGATTTTCTTATCGATGATTCTAAATACTTTTCTTTTCAAAATGACGGAAAAAATGATTTCAATACGTGGCCATTCAATCAAAGATTTCATTTATTAATCAATATTGCGGTTGGCGGTGATTGGCCTGGAAGCCCAGATGAGACAACACAATTTCCCACCGAGATGGAAGTAGAATATGTTAGGGTGTATGAAAAAATTCAACCCTAGATCAATTGCCATCATTTTCTTTTTATCCGCATCAATCAACGCTCAGTATTTACATGTTGTTGGTAAAGATGTTTTTGATAATAAGGGTGAAAAGATCATTTTAAAAGGAATGGGTCTTGGAGGCTGGTTGGTTCCTGAAGGGTATATGCTTGGAACATGGGGATCTCCAACCTCAATACGCAATCGCATAGTTGATTTAATAGGGGAAGACTCTACAATTACATTTTACGAAAAATTTGAAAAGAATTATGTTACCGAAAAGGATATTATTCAGCTTTCTAAATGGGGCTTTAACTCTGTCAGGTTACCATTTCACTACAAAACCCTTAGCCCGCAGTTTGGCAGTTATGATGAAAAAGGCTTTTCAGTTATCGATAGCGTAATTGCCTGGTGTAGTCGCAGCGAGATTTATCTTATACTGGATATGCATGTTGCCCCTGGTTCACAAAGTGGCGATGAGAATGCAGATGGGGATGCAGGAGCACAGTTGTGGGATAGTTCATCAAATCAAGACTGGGCTGTTGATATCTGGGGGGAAATCGCGAGAAGATATTCTACCGAGAGATGGATTGGTGGCTATGATCTTCTGAATGAACCGGTTCTTTATAATGGCGGATCGCAGGTACGAAATTTGCAAAGAAAGATGAGAAATCGCATACGCAAATTTGATCTAAACCATACTCTATTTGTGAATGGCAATATGTGGTCCCGCGCATTTGAAGGCCTTGGACCGGCGCTAGACGAAAATATGGTTTGGGCTTTTCATTATTATTCATGGATGGTTTTTAATCGGGTTACTCAAAATACCATTCAATATTTAATTAACTTTAGAAATCAAACAAATCGACCTTTATGGCTTGGGGAGGCGGGAGAAAATTCGAACGAATGGTTTATGCAAGTAACGGATCTTATGGAAAAAAATGATATCGGCTGGGCCTGGTGGAACTACAAAAAAATTGGAACAATAACAGGCCCTGTATCATCTCCATCTGACTCTGTTTACCAAGAAATCACTAGATATTGGAATGGCGATGGGCCTAAACCTTCATATGAAACTTCGCTGCTGGGGTTAAATAATATGGCAGAAAACCTTAAGCTAGAAAACTGTGAGATAAAAAAAGGAGTTGTCGCCTCATTATTGAATGATGACTATGGTACAAAAAATCTTCCATTTAAAGAGCACTACATTCCAGGGGATATCAATGTTGTAGATTATGATTTAGGGGCTAACGGACTAGCGTATTTTGATTTTGATTATATTGACAACAGACCCAATGGGGGAGGACTTAAAACGTGGAATAATGGATGGGCTTATAGAAATGATGGGGTAGATATTCAAGTATCTACAGATTCTAAAATTTCTAAATATCACATAAGCCATACCCAGTCAGGTGAGTTTTTAAAATATACTGTTAATGTGTTGAAAGATGATCTCTATCAATTTAGTATTATTTCCTCGTCTGAATCGGTGGAAGCATCATTAGCAGTTTTTAATGATCAAAATCAAAAAATCATTGAGGATACTAATCTTCCTATAACACAAGATTATGATTTATGGGTTGAAACTGTATTAGGAGAAGTTGAACTGCAAAAGGGTAAAAATATTTTAAGACTTTTTGTATCAAGGGGAGGAGCCAATCTTAAAAAGATTAAAGTTTCTTCCAGTTCTTCAAGGGCCGGGGAGGCGATATTTAGTTATAGAATTTATCCCAACCCGGCAAAGCAGACGCTAAGTATTAATTATGAGTCGCTCAATCCAAATACTGTAACCTTTAAAATTTACAATCTTAATGGCCAGCTAGTATCAAATGTTATATCTAAATCATATGTTGGTGAAAATAATATTAGTTGGAATGGTAAAGATTCTTACGGTAGAGATTTATCTAGCGGAGTTTATTTTATCACCATTGATGATGGCAAAAAAATAATTAAAGATAAATTTACGCTGATTAAATAGAATCATTTATTGGCATGAAGTATACTTTAATGATCATTTTTAGCTCTTGGTTGACTTCACAATCTTTACTGATTAATGAAATTGTTTCTAGCAATAGCTCAATTTTTTATGATGAGGATGGAGATACACCTGACTGGATAGAAATCTATAACCCAAGCGATATTGTAGTTAATCTTGAAGGTTATGGACTTAGCGATGATCTTTCTGAAAAATTGAAGTGGCAATTCCCCAATGTTCTTATCCAGCCTAAGGACTTTCTTTTAATTTTAGCATCCGATAAAGATAGAAAAAAATTAGTCTCGAGTTGGGATGCAGAGATTACGGTTGGCGATCAATGGTACTATTGGTCAAAAAATAGTGCACCACCTAGCAATTGGACATCAATCAATTTTGCTGCAACCACTTGGGAGCAAGGGCCAAGCGGGATTGGGTATGGAGATAATGATGATAATACAATCATTTCCCAAACGGTGTCTGTTTTTGTAAGAAAAAAATTCACAATTGAAGACTCTAATGATATTGGAATGGTACTTTTTCATTTAGATTTTGATGATGGGTACATTGCTTACTTGAATGGCAAAGAATTTTCAAGAAAGAATTTAGGCGCTGAAAATTCAGTCGTTACCTACAATCAAACAGCTACCGACCTACATGAGGCAGAAATATATTCAGGGGGATTTCCTGAAACTATCATCGTTGATCACAATCAATACCCATTACAAACCGGTGAAAACGTTTTAGCGATTCAAGTGCATAATTATTCTACTACCTCCTCCGATCTTTCTTGTACACCTTTTTTAACTATCGGATATAATACAAATATTCAAAATCCAAAGGCACCTGATCCCAGAATTGATCTACCAACTACCTATCTTCACAGCAATTTTAAAATTAAATCCGGCGGTGAAGACCTTATCTTATCCAATCCAAGCGCAGCAATAATAGATTCAATATATACCGGTTCAATTCCAACCGATAAATCTAAAGGAAGAGTTTCGCAGGGCAGTGAATGGAAATACTTTGATAATGCAACCCCTGGAAAGTCTAACCCAAGTACAGGGTATAATGGTTTTTTAGATTCTCCAACATTTTCTACTGCATCGGGTTTTTATAATAACTCCCAATTGGTTTCATTGAATTATTCAAATGCTAGCATAGGGGCAAAAATTTATTTTACTCAAGATGGTTCAGAGCCAGATCAAAACTCAACATTGTATACTCAACCAATAAACATTACTTCAAATACACCATTAAGAGCACGGTCATACCTTGATGGATGGATGCCATCAATAGTGGAAACGCAAACTTACTTATTTGGATCCCAACCAGATATCCCAGTGATTGTTCTTAACGCCAGTCCTTCAGACCTTTTTGATCCAAATTCGGGTATGTACATGAAAGGGCCCAGCGCCTCACCAGATTTCCCTCATTTTGGAGCAAATTTTTGGCAGGATTGGGAGCGGTCAGCGCAGTTCGAAATTTTCGATATAAATGGCAATAACTATAAAGCAAATGCGGGTATTAAAATATTTGGCGGATGGAGCAGAGGGAATCCCCAAAAATCATTTTCAGTATTTGCTAGAAAGAAGTATGGTACAAGTAACTTTCAGGTTCAACTCTTCCAGGGCGACATTGAAAATTACGAATCATTTGTGTTGAGAAATTCAGGCAATGATTGGGATCAAACGTTGCTTAGGGATGGCTATGTAGCAAGCCTAATTAGGGGCATTGACATTGATTATCAGCAGTACAGACCCGTCCTTAGTTATATTAATGGAGAATATTGGGGTATCTATAATATACGTGAAAAAATTAGCGAACATTTCATTTCATCGCATCATGATGTGCCCACTGATGATATTGATCTACTTGCTTACAACGGTGCATTCGAAGATAACCTCGAAACCATTCATGGCACAAAAAATGACTACATGAATCTGATTAATTTCATTTCATCAAACGATGTAAGTGATGCAACCGTATTTGAAGCTATCAATGATTGGATAGATATTGAGCAATATATCAAATATCAGGTCATTCAGACATTTATTGATAATCGTGATTGGCCTGGAAACAATGTTAAGCTGTGGAGAGATAGCCGAGAAGGTGGAAAGTGGCGATGGATTTTGTATGACACAGACTTTGCATTTGCTTTCCCAAAATGGATGACCGATCACTATAAATTCAATACAATCGATTTTGCTTTAGAATCAAATGGTCCGGGATGGCCGAACCCCCCTTGGAGCACTTTTCTTTTTAGAAAATTAATGGAAAATGATTCATTTAAACATCAGTTCATTAATACCTATTGTGACTATTTGAATACAATATTTTTACCGGACAATCTGAATGATCAATTAATAAAGACCAAAAATGGAATTTCAAAATACATAAGTAAACATCATGAAAGATGGAAACAAAACATTAACTGGGAAGGTGAGATTGCGCGCATTAAAACTTTTAATGATTTAAGAGAGTTTTATAGTAAAAGACACCTAAAAAGCACATTTAATCTCCCAAGGCATAAAACAATAAATATCTCTATTAAGCCACCGGGGTCAGGAACGGTTAAAATAAATTCACTTAATATTGATCAGGTTCAATGGTCAGGTGACTACTTTCCTGGTATTCCAATTAATATCTCTGCCCATCCTAAGTCCGGTTTAAAATTTAAAGAATGGACCGGTGCGCCTGATTCACTTTCTTCTATGGTGCTTGATGTTGAAAATTTTTCAGAGCTAGAAGCAGTTTTTGAAACAGACTTAAATATTGATGAACAAAGCTCCGTACCTATTTCATCCAAACTGCATCCAGCCTACCCAAACCCATTCAATAATTCTATCGTGATCCCTTTTGATGTACATGCCCATGGTAATATCACAATTACAATTTCAAATATTTTGGGTCAAAAAATTAAATCCTTTAATTTTAATAATTATGAACCTGGGACATATGATATTAAATGGAATGGATTAAATGGTAAGAATATTCCAGTATCGGGAGGCGTGTATATAGTATCATTCAATACACAGTTAAATTCTGATTTTCAAAAAATAATATTATTGAAGTAGAGTTTATGGAAATATCAAAAATATCCGAAAAATATAATCAGGCAGTTAGGGGTGAAGAGCAAATTAATTGTAGTCAGGAAAAAATTTGGAATATAATTGCTCAGGCCTCTAATCTTGAACTATTTCACCCATTTTGCTCAAAAAACCCTATAATAGCTTGGCAAGAAAATGACCACCGGGATGAAATTCACTATATTAATGGCTTTAAACTTAAAAGGCGCTTTATTGCATGGAATGAGGGCGTTGGATACGATCTTGTTATCGGCACAATCAAGGAAAAAGAATCTTTTGTTTCTTGGAGAATACATCAAACCAATAATCAGAACATAACAAGAATTACCATTGATATTTATCCCTATATAATGAATATGGGTAATAAGTTGATGCAGCGGATTCCGTTCGAATTATATATTAGACCTCAATTATCATCATATCTTAATTCAGTTTTAGGTGGACTGAACTGGCACATCAAAAATAATAAACCTACACCAAAAAATCATTTCGGAACACATAAGTGGTTTTCTAAAATAAAGGAAAAATAATGAAAAAAGTTTATATCCTATTGGCAGTTCTTGGAATCGTATTACCTTATTGGGCAATGTTTGCATCTATTATTGTTGACCAGTATACAGTGCAGCAATTTTTTTCAGCTTGGTTTGAAAATAATGCAGTGAGAATGATGGCTGCCGATCTAGGCGTAGCTGCAATTACGTTTTCATCTTATATCGTATATAAGTTTCAAAAAGGGAAAGGTCCAAATCCGTTGAAATACTTTGTATTGATGTTTGGTGTTGGCTTATCGTTTGCTATGCCAATTTATTTTCTAAATTTGGAAAACAAAAAAAACTAGCTATCGATTAAAAATGCACACCGATAGATAGTCTCTGTACATTTTTTAGCTTACCAAATGTAGAGTAGGAATAATCTAATTTTATCTGTGTTGATGTTCCAGCTAATTTATAATGAAGACCTGAGCCAAGGGTCAAGCCTTCTTCGGTATCTTCCCTGAATAGAGTGCTCATACCAGCCCTAAGAAAGAACATATTCATTGATGCATATTCTAGTCCTGCATTTACCCACTCAAGATTATCATTAGGGTGAAGAGCATCCACAGCAAATGATAATCTATTATTATCTGTATTAATTATTTCTCCAGCTAACCCTACGCGAAATATCAGTGGCAATGGGAATTTATCGGTTTCATACATTGCGTTTACAAATTCCACGTTGCCTTCATTGGTTGGATCAGGATCAACGCTAAATTTTTGATTTCTACCTGCCATCTGCATATCAGAACCATAATTTGATAAACTTGCACCCAGTCTAATATTATTGAATGGCGTAATAAATAATGCCCCTAAGTCAGCTGCAACAGAATTTGCATTTGCATGCCAAATACTTTGACGGATATATTTTATATTTCCTCCTAGGGAAAACTTGTTAGTTAATCGTCGAGCATAGCTAATATTAATTGCCAGGTCATTCGCATCAAAATACTCTCCAGTCCCATTTGGCTTTTCCACTGTGCGCACTAAATCTTCTGGGGTTGATAAACTTGTCATGCTTAATCCAATGATCCCGCTCTGCCCAAGATTTAAACCGAAAGCAGCATAATTATATGTTATACCAGCAATCCAATCAGAGCTAAGAAACACAGCCTCCATTTTTCTGATTGATGTCATCCCTGCAGGGTTCCAATACATGGAAGAAATTCCCCCCGCCATCGCTGTAAAAGCATTTCCCATGGAAGAACCTCGAGCGTCAGCCCCAATTTTAAGAAACTGAGCCGATGTCGTACCTGTTTTAGATATGGTTTCAGTATTATCTAATTGGGAATATGCAATACCAATAAATAAAACAATATGTAGAAATCTCTTCACTTTATGATCGCAAGCCTTCCTATTTTTTCTCCCAACTTCCCAGCGTCTACATGGTAGATATAAATACCGTAAGCTATTGGAAAATTATCTTTAGTGGTAAGGTCCCAAAATTCTTGACCGTTATCAAATGCAGACTCATGGTTGATCTCTTTAACAAGTTCACCAGTAACTGTATAAATTTTTATTTTGCAAGATGCTGGAAGCTTATCAAAATAGATTCTTCTAGGGCCACGATCGCGTGGATTTTGCCTATCTAATGGTTCTAAAATATTTGTTACAACGTATGGATTTGGCACAACTCGAATCTCATCGAGCTCAATGGTTGCTTTTTCTGCATCAATTTTGGATGCATAAGTTTTGTATTTATAAATATCATTTTCATCAAATGGGCGGTCAGTTGCAATGTAGAAAATATCACCCGGGGCATGTTCTATCGTTTGAGTATTTTCTGCTGGCCTAATGGAAATTTGCCAAGAAATATTTAATCCTACACCAGGCTCAAGCAAAACAACCTCTTCATTAATATCCCATGTACCGTTTCTTATTTCATAATCCAAGACTGCAAAATCCTTTTTTGTAGGTAAACGCCCAGGAGTTACATCCCAAATTTGGAAAGGAGCCGTAGCTGCACCAAGTGCGCTTGTATCTGCAATTTCACTAAACCATCTTATCTCATAATCTGAAGCTCTCATATTGTCCGGA
>JAYZHS010000056.1:0-4577 GCA_036166315.1 Fidelibacterota bacterium | reverse complement strand
CACGAAAGCAAGCGCAGAGCTGGTGGTTAAAAAGGCGCACGAACGGGGATTAAAAACTATCATAATCAACCCTACGGGAATTATTGGTCCATACGATTTTAAACCCAGTAGAATGGGGCAGGTTATTTCAGATATCATGAACCGAAAAATGTTATTTACTATTAATAATGGTTTCAACTGGGTTGATGTGCGCGATGTATGCAATATAGCTATTGAAAGCGTAGATAGTGGCAAACCTGGATCTAATTATATTGTACCAGGGTCATGGGCTTCTTTTGAAGATCTCGCCAATGAAATATCTAAAATTATTAACAAAAATACACGCTGGCTGACATTGCCATTTTGGACAGCCTATTGTTTTTTGCCCATGGCCTATTGCATTGCAAAACTTACAGGATCAAGGCCATCATTCAGCAGAGGAAGCTTGCATGCGCTAGCCGTTCAGGCAAAAAAAATATCTTCTCGAAAGGTGGAAAAGGAATTTAACTTTAAAGCAAGGCCGCTAGAAGAAACAATCAGGGACACTATTAATTGGATCAAAGAAAATGTTGATTAATCAAACCGGCTATGAATTATTAATTTGGGCTTGGATAGCGCTCGCCTGTTTCACCTTTATAATGTTGATGTTCATACGTGCCCCTTATGGACGCCATCTCCGACCAGGCTGGGGTCCTTCATTGCCAGCGAGAGCAGGTTGGATAATTATGGAGTCACCATCAATAATTTTAATGACAACTTTTTTTGGCCTCTCAGTTTCTCGATGGAATGATATTAATCCTATGGGTATAATTTTGTATGTTATTTGGATAGCGCATTATTTTCATCGAACATTAATTTGGCCCTTCAGGGCGAAAATCCAAAGTAAAAATATGCCAATCAGCATCGCCCTTTTTGCAGTTTTATTCAATATCGTTAATGCATGGATTAATGCTGAATGGATATTTAGTTATTATTCATATCCGCTAAGCTGGCTTTATAGTCCGCAATTTATTGTTGGTATGGTTGTTTTTATTCTTGGGATGGGAATCAATATATCTTCCGATAATATACTGTTTAAGCTTAGAAAGGGCGGTGAAAAAGAATATACCATACCTAAAAAGGGGCTATTTAGATGGGTCTCGTGTCCAAATTATTTTGGTGAAATAGTAGAATGGGTGGGCTGGGCAATCGCCACTTGGTCTCTTGCTGGTCTATCCTTTGCATTGTGGACAATAGCAAATCTTGCTCCAAGAGCCCGCTCTAATCATCAATGGTATCAAGAAAATTTTTCCAATTACCCCAAAAAGAGAAAAAGATTAATTCCAGGGGTATGGTAAAAATGGAATCAATGAAGAATATTGCCAAAAGTTATTGACTTAAGTTGATAATGATATGTAGTATTTATAACACGCGTATATATTAAATGTAAATACAGGAGAACTATATGCAAAAAGGAAGTGTAAATAAAGTAGTGCTTGTTGGGCACTTGGGTGGCGACCCAGAGACACGGTTCACCCCCTCCGGCGCCGCAGTGGCCAATTTTAATGTTGCAACCAATGAATCATGGCGAGATGCAAACGGAGATATTCAAGATAAAACCGAGTGGCATCGCTGTGTCATGTTTGGTAAATCTGCTGAAATGGCTGGCGAACTTTTAAAAAAAGGTCAGCTATTATACACCGAGGGCAAGCTTCAAACGAGAAACTGGGAAGACAAAGATGGTATCAAGCGCTATACAACAGAGGTTGTTTGCGAAATGTTCACCATGTTGGGTCGAAAAATGGATACCGATAACAATCAATCCGCTGGTAGCTATAATGAATCTGAAAAAAGCGATGATAGTAAGTCCGATGATGAGGATCTGCCCTTCTAAGAAATTCGTATAAACAGCTAAAACCTAGCTGGCTTTATCTTTTAGAAAATAATTACCTATGGATATTAATAGACTACAGAAAGATATTGACGATTTCTGGGATGCTGAAATCGTTCCAACCCTTACGGAATATATTAAAATCCCCAACAAATCCCCTGCGTTTGATCCTGATTGGCAACAAAATGGGCACATGGAAAAAGTATTGAATATGGCTCATCAGTGGATAGAAAAATTTCGACCAGCTAATAGCACAGTTCACATTGAAAAGGGGGACAGCAGAACCCCACTAATTCTTATTGAAATTCCAGGTGAAAGAGATGGTAATATTTTAATGTATGGCCATCTAGACAAACAACCCGAGATGACCGGTTGGAGAGAAGGCCTTGGGCCCTGGACCCCTGTGATTGAAGATGAGAAGCTCTATGGACGTGGTGGCGCAGATGATGGATATGCTTTATTTGCATCATTGGGCTCTATCAATGCCTTGAAATCACAAGGGGTTAAACTCCCTAGGATCGTTGTAATGATAGAGTTCTGCGAAGAAAGCGGGTCACCAGATCTACCTTATTATATGGACACTTGCAGTGCAATTATAGGGGATGTTGATTTAGTTATATGTTTGGACTCTGGGGCCGGAAATTATGAACAATTTTGGAATACGGTTTCCTTGAGAGGGATGATATCGTGCAATCTCAAAGTTGAAGTTTTAACTGAAGGGGTGCATTCTGGTAGTGCGAGCGGCATGGTGCCTTCATCATTTCGTTTAATTCGCCAATTGATCTCGCGCTTAGAAGATGAATCATCTGGTGAAATTAAATTATCAGGTCTGCATTGCGAGATTCCAGAATATAGAATAACAGAAGCTAGAAGAATGGTGGAAGCGCTTAATGGAAATATGGAGTCATTCCCGTGGCATAATTCAACATCTCCAATGGTGGAAGATGGCGTCGAAAGCTTAATCGGGCGTACCTGGAAACCAACCCTATCGGTAGTTGGAGCCGGAGGCATGCCATCTATAAAAGATGGAGGGAATGTTCTCCGTCCATTTACTGAGCTTAAGCTATCCTTTCGTTTACCCCCAACATTAAATAGTAAAGCTGCAATGGCTGAGGTAACGAAGGTACTAGAGGATAATCCACCAAACAATGCAACCGTATCAATTAATTGGGATGAGCCCGCAAATGGATGGAGCGCTCCCAAGCTTTCAAGTTGGCTTGAAAGCGCAATCGAAGAAGCTTCGCAGTCATTTTATAATAAACCCGCTATGGCAATGGGTGAAGGGGGAACGATCCCGTTTATGGCTATGCTTGGCGAGCAATTCCCTGCTGCTCAATTTGTTATTACCGGGGTACTTGGCCCAAATTCAAATGCACATGGACCCAATGAATTTCTTCATATACCCTTTGCCAAAAAATTAAGTGCGAGTATTGCTTTTATTTTGAACCGATTTCCATCTTGAGGTATACAGAAAGACTAGATAAATTGAAGCCGCGTCCATTTTGGGTGCGCTATTGCATACATTATTTAGCTCTATTTCTAGGCAGTATTTTTACGAAGGCCTCAATATCAGGTAAGCATAACCTTCCAAATAAAGGCCCCTATATTCTTGCTGCAAATCATTTTAGTGTTTTTGATCCGCCGTTTATGATTTACGCAGTCCAAAAACCAATTAATATTCTTGCTGCAAGCGATACAGATTTTACTTTAATTGAATTATTAGCATTATGGATTTACGGATTTATACCGACCAATAGATCAAATCTCAACCCCTCAACGATAAAAATGTCAAAAAAAGTGCTCAAAAACAATGACCTTTTAGGGATTTTTCCAGAAGGAGATACGAAACATGATAAGTTAAGAAAGCCCAAGTCGGGGGTGGTTTATCTATCCGCATCTTCGGAGGCGCCAATTGTCCCAATTGGTATTTATGGGTTAGATGAAAGCTTGTGGCATTACTTATTTAAAGGTGTTAGGCCAAAGATCAATATTAAAATTGGTAAACCGTTTGGACCGTATGTCTTACCTAAAAACAAGGAGGAGCGCGAAGTAGAGATAGATAAAATTGGAGATGAAGTTATGTGTAGGATAGCCGCTTTATTGCCCGACCGCACGCATGGAGTCTATGCCAATGATCCTAAAATTACTATTTATAAAAAAGAAAATGAATCATAGCAGTTTAGAAACTAATTTAAATCATTAATTCAAGTAACATATGTTGATATTTATATCCATTTTCACATTCCTCACTTCAAATGAAGATCCCGTTTTATCAACTATCTATGATCAAGCAATCAAAAGGGGTATCCCTGAAAAATATCTTCAGCAAACATTCAATAAAAAGCATATTACTGTCCATGACAAAATACCGGCTCTATTTGCACGGCCTTACGAAAAGAAAGCTTGGAACGAATACAAAAAAATATTTGTGACCGAAAAAAGAATTAATGGTGGAATACAATTTTATAAAAAAAATAAGGACAGATTGGTTAAGGCAGCAGCCCGCGATAATGGGGGCGTTGATCCCTTTATCGTATTAAGTATTATTGGCATAGAAAGTAATTATGGTTTAAACAAAGGGCGGTACACGGTTTTCAATGCACTTTATACTCAAATCCTTAGGATGCCGAAACGTTCAAACTGGGCACAAAGACAGCTCGTCGACTATTTAGTTTTGTGCTATGAAGATCAAATCCCCCCACATTCAATCAAAGGATCGTACGCTGGG
>JAYZHS010000055.1:0-4862 GCA_036166315.1 Fidelibacterota bacterium | reverse complement strand
GGGAAACTGATCATTCATTAATTATATCGGAAGATTTTTTTATTCTTCTGATATAATAATCAAAAACAATACTTCCCCAATACATTTTATTTATCACTTCACTATCTTTTACTTTTCGTAATTGTCGAATATGCTTCCTACGTTTGTAAATGACGTGTGGGTGAGTTAATACCCAAACAAAAGATTGAAGTATTCCAAAAAAATGATTTAGGTCAAGGCAAAATAAAGAATAAAAAAGCGCAACAAACTCTAACGAAATTCTAATGGGAGCTAAATAAAGGGTCATTGGTAAGCTATAGTTAGATAATAACATTAACAGTGAATTTCTATGGTTCAGATATTGTTTTAATCTTGAATACATTGGCAAGGTTACGGCATTCTTATGATAAATTATTGCGCTAGGTATTGACCAGACATGCTTACCCAAAAGATGAATTTTCCAACAAAGATCAATTTCTTCTTGATGGGCAAAAAAAGTTTTATCAAACCCCCCTAGCGTATCAAAATCTTTCTTTCTGATCATAATAGCTGTTCCGCTGGCCCAAAAAACCGGTCTTATTTTTTCATATTGCCCGTTGTCAATTTCTTGATCTAAAAATAACCTTCCTCTTGCAAATGGAAATCCAAGTATATCTATCCAACCGCCACATCCGCCAGCATAGTCAAATTTATTTTGCTCATAATGGTTTAATATCTTTGGTTGAACCGCAGAAACTTCAGAATTTAAATTTAGAAAATCAGCCAGTGTTTCAATCCAATTATTTTCATGAATAGTATCATTATTGAGGAAAACTAGATAGTCACCGGTGCATACCTTCGCTCCTTTATTGCATCCTCCAGCATATCCAAGGTTAGTATTATTCTCTATCAGTTTGATACTTGGGTAATGCAGGCTTACCCAGTCTTGACTTCCATCACTTGAAGCGTTATCAACTACTATTATTTCTAAGTTTGGGTATGTTGTTTTTTCAAGGGACTCTAAACATTCTGAAAGAACTTCGATACCGTTCCAATGTGGAATGATTATAGATACTCTAGGCTCAAGCATAGATTAAGCTTTGATTGAAAGAGTTTTTATCCCTTCTTTTCTTTAAGGTCATTAAGAAGTTTTTTTGCTACAGGGTCATCTGGATTATTCTTGAGCCAATCGTTTACTACAGACTCAGCTTTATCGTACATGTCCAAATTTTTATATGCAAAAATTAAAGATGAAACAATTTGAACAAAGTAATCTCTCCATTGATCCATTTCTCTTTGAGACGTCAGTCTAGCGCCAGATTCAATAGATTTGAAATCATTATAGAGCTCTTCAAAAATAACCCTACCCCTATCTAAAGAATCTAACTGAGCAAGATACACCTGACCGAATTCAACCTTATCTTGAATGGTTAAATCATTTCTACCCATTAAGATTCCCATGACTCTTTGAAGCTCATCTTTATTGCCTAATTCACCATAAAGCCTACCAAGCTGATAATGCAATTCTTTTGCATCATACCGAATGGTTCTCTCGGGGATATTATCTTGCATCCTATTTAATACTTGTAACCCTTTCTCTCTATGGATATTTGCTTTGACCTTATCAATAGATTCATTGTCTTTATATTTCATATAGTGATATCCTGCTAACTGCATGTAAGCACTTCTAAGATTCTGCAATAAGCGTATATTTGTAGAAGGAAAATAAAAAATATCTTCACGTCCTAAATTCCGATAGAGATAGCCCGGCTTATAATCTTTAAACCAAATTTCATTTTCTAGGTTTTTCCATTCTCTAGCTTCGATATCTCTTTTCCAAACTTCAGAGCCATACCCAGACATTAAATTAGTCCACATTCTCTCTTCATTAATCGCGCTTTGTTGATCGACCTTATATGGGCGTAAGCGATAGACTAAGCCTTCCATTTCAATATATTGATCTAAATTAAGTCGATTAGATTGAGGAACGGTAACAGCAAAATAAATTGGGTAATTCCATTCTGCAGCAAATATAATTTGAAGGATCATTAGGTCTTTTACCATTAAAGCTGCATTAGCAAAAGTTGGGTCAACTCTCCATTCAATATAACCATTTTTATTTTTATCAGTTATTGGTGCTTTTACCCTAATGATTTGCGATTTCCATTCTTTCAACCCAGAAGCAACATCTTGAACTTGGTCATCTCCCATTTTAATAAATTCCCCTGGCCTTGAATCTCTTAATTGGCGAATATACCATTCTGTATTTAAAAGGCTCAAATTGGCCACAGTAACATCTTTTCTTATTCCTTCAACCTCCTGTAAATACCATAAAGGGAATGTATCATTATCTCCATTGGTAAATATAATCGCATTGGGCTCGCATGACTGAAGAATATTATAGCTATAATCCCATGCAATCCTATTATCAGATCTATCATGCTCATGATAATTAGCTTTCAACATCATTGCAGGCATAGCAATTAGTAGTAAAACAATCGTAAAGATAATTCCATTTTTTTGATATGATTTTCCTTTAGAAAATTTTCTAAATTGATCTATTAATGCTTGAACAGCAATACTTATCCAAATAGAAAAAGCAAAAAAACTACCAACATAGGAATAATCTCTTTCTCTAGGCTGCGGATTGTCTTGATTGACAAAGATGATGATAGCTAACCCTGTCATTAGAAAAAGACTTAATACAGAAAATGCTCTTTTTTTATCCTGTTGAAAATGGTAAAACATTCCCCAAAGACCAAAAAGAAATGCTAGCGGGAGACCAAATTGAAACCAAGCCACCCCATCCTCATTAGGCCTAGCGCCATAAGGTGTAACAAAAGATTCTGTGCTTGGCCCTCTACCAGCAAACTGCCATAAGAAGTATCTCCAATACATTTTCTTTACTTGATAATCCCAGAAATAGTCCCATTGCTTGTCCATTCTATAGGTTTTATATGCTCGTTCTTGTCTGGAAGTGTATTCTCGACCATTTTGGGGTCTTCCAACTGCTTCATGTTTTGGAGGCAATCCTTTGAATCTTCTTGGGAATTGAAACATTCTTCCATATTGCTCTCTTTCCATATAAGCAATTGCCCTAGATACTGTTGATGGGTCATTTTCATTTATAGCTGGTTTCTGATCAGATCGAATAAAAATCATAGCATAGCTTGAATAGCCAATGAGAATTAGAACTGTAGAGGTTAGCACTAATGCATATTGGAATTTTTTATTAATGATACTTAAAACCATTAATCCAAAAATTAAGATGCATATAAAAATGACTGATGGTAGTCCAATTTTATCTACTAATTTTGGCATTCCATTAATAATTGCAGAGTTGATCAAATAAAAGACTATACCAGTAATAACCGTTGTAATAGCAAAGCCTTTATAGGAAAATTCAAACTTTCTAAAGAAAATAATTAGTGCCAAAAATGGAAGTGCCAACAAATTAAGCAAGTGAACCCCCGTGGCAAGACCAATCATGTAGGCTATAATTAAAATATAGCGTTCATTGCCATTTTCATCTGCTTTTTCTGACCAAAGCAGGATTAGCCATACAACTATTGCTGTAAAAAAAGTAGAAAATCCATATACCTCAGCTTCAACAGCATTAAACCAGTGCGAGTCTGTAAAAGCAAACGTAAGAGAACCAACTAAAGAGGATCCAAAAATAATTATGGAATCAATTTGTGATTTAATCTTCCCTCTGTAATTGATGATAATTTTTACGCAAGAAAGGTATAAGAACATCACTGCTAATGCACTAACTATTGGAGATATAAGATTAATCCTGAAGGCGATATCAGGATTAAATGGAATCATGGAAAATATTCTACCTATAATCAAATAAAGAGGGCTACCCGGCGGATGCGGAACCCCAAGAATATAAGAGGTTGCAATAAATTCTCCTGAATCCCAATATGGCACAGTATCTGCCATCGTTAATAGGTAAACAAGAAACGATGTAATTAGTGAGGTAACAGCAAAGAAAAAATTTATTTTTTTATTATATGAATCCATCGATTTTATTTTTTCTTGGTCTTTTTCGATGGCTTAGGTTTAGGCTTTTGTTTTTTTTCTGCCTTAGGTTTTTCTTCTTTTTTGCTAGAGCCGCTATCAGGTTCGCTTTCCTTTTTTTTCTTCTCATCAATAAAATTCAACTTTAACTCACTTAAGCTATGTAATATATATTGCTCTTCCCATTCACTCAAATTGCCCTTCATTTTTGTTTGAAGCATATCAAGTAAATCTATATAATACGAAGCCTGATCTAAATTTCTTTCTAATTCATCAGACACTGGGTTTTTTACTTTACCAAGAGATATCCATGCACTTTGAACAAATGTGTTAACTAAATGAATAAAAAGTTGATCTTCTTTTTTTAATTGATTCTCGGACATTATTAGCCTTTCATTAGTAAAAGTATTTTTTATTGTTTAATCGAAGCTACTAAAATACACCTTAGATGCATAAGATGAATAGTCTATATTATCGCATAGAAAGTGATTTTTCTATTTTATCTCCGTACAGATACATCAACTCTTCATACACTATTTTGTTCCTTGATTGAAGCGTAGTTAGATTAAAATTAAATTCTCCAAAAACAGCATTTCGTACTTGGTTAATCAAATTTCCATCAGAAACTATATTTGCAATTTTAAAATTAAAAAAACCACTTTGCTTAATTCCAAAAAATTCTCCTGGTCCTCTTAGCTTTAAATCTTCATCAGAGATCACAAAGCCATCATTGGTGGATTCCATGATTTGTAATCGTTTTTTTGAATTTTCAGTTTGTTTTCTCTGTACTAAAATACAATAACTTTTTTTATTCCCACGACCAACCCTTCCTCGAAGTTGATGAAGCTGAGTCAATCCAAACCTCTCGGCATGCTCTATAA
>JAYZHS010000054.1:0-4212 GCA_036166315.1 Fidelibacterota bacterium | reverse complement strand
GCGATCGGCTTATATGTTTCAATGACTTTTTCTTTTTCAAGCTGACCTTGATTTTTACTCATCACTTCTTCAACCATATGATGGAGATAGGAATCAGCCATTGATTGTGGAAAGTCAGGATTGACTTTTTCTATCATCGCATCACATAATTGTTGATTAAATGACTCCTCTGCCTTATCAGAGTAAGCATTGCCTAGTTGTTGCCCTACCTTACTTTTATATTCCTCTAAATTATTTGAATCTGGATCAACTTTTTTTACAAAATCATCATTTAGCTCAGGTAAAACTTGCCGTTCAACATTTTTTACTAATAACTCATAAGTTGTGAGAGTATTTTTTTCATTATTAGGGAGCTCTACCTTTACTCTTTGATCTGGTTTTGCATTAATTAATTTTTCTGAATTAGAACCGTCGAATGGCGATTGACCTATTCTAACGTAGCGTGTTTCTAATTTTTGTCCAATGATTGGAACACCCGATGCATCAATTTCTTGCAGATCGCAAATAATAAAATCATCAACCTTCGCACCATCTTCAATCGTTTTTATATCTGCGTTTCTAAATCTTACTTCTTCAATTGCCATATCGATATCTTGATCATCCATTATATATTCTGTATGCTTAATCTTGAATGCATTTCTCTTAAGCCTTGGTAGTGACACCAAAGGCTCTATCTCAAAAGAAACTTTAAATTTAAAATGTTTTCCAAAGTCAAATTGAATATCGCTAACGCTGCCTTTATTAATCGGAGTAATCTGTTTTTCTTCAAGGGCTTTTGTGTAGTAATGATTAACTGAGTTTTCAACGAATTCAGCCTCTATTGCGGATTGAAACCGATCAAATAAAACTTTTTTGGGGATTTTCCCTGGTCTAAATCCTGGCATTTTTACTTTCTTTGAAAAACGTGCAGCAGATTTATCAAAATCTTTTTCAATTTCAGACCATTCTAGGCTGATAGAAAGCTCACGGTTAAATGTATTTACTTCTTTGAGTGTAATGTTCATATCGTTTACAAAATTGGGAGTCAAATATAGTGTTTATAATTCATTCTTTTTGAGAATTTTATTTATTTTACTGTTTTCTTGCACCGCAATAAATACAATGATTGCCAACCTGTACAAGAAAACTGCAACTGGGGCATTCCCATTCATCGGTATTTATATCTGAAAAAGTATCTTTTTCATGGGATGATTTTGCAATTACGGCTGAAAAAAATATAATTAGCATAATTATGATTATTAATAAATATAGACTGGCGCTCATCTAATAAATCTCGGTATTTGTAGGGAAAATACAATAATGTTTATAATATGGATAGAGATACAAATATTGCATTTAACTTTTAATTTAATTAGTCCGTATATCAAGTAAACGCCAGTTGTAATCGAAAGGATGCTCATTATAAATGGAAAAAAATAATGAATTAAATTTACTGAAGATGCTACAAGCAGAATTGTGTGGAAAAAAAGGAAGAAAGTCCCAATAATGGCATTTGAATATCCTAATAATCTGCCATATTTGGTATCAATAATGGATGTGCAATCTGTATTTGATAATCTGCAAAAACTTGGAACCAATTTTTGTTCAGGCCTAAATAGATTTGAATAGACACCATAAAAATAAAATGAAAGTGCTCCACCAAAAAACGTAAGTAGAGCACCAAATAAATAAAAATCAAAGAACAATTTTTACTGCTTTAGTCTATATACACAGCCTTCAATAGCTCCAAGAAATTTGTCAACCTGAGAATACGTATGAAATAGATATTCCATTTCTTCGTACCCATCCACAGGGTAGGATTCATGATCATAGTCTCTCAAGAAGTTTGCCTCCATTTTTACAACTAAATCCCTCATAACCTGCTTTGGTAATTCTTTTTCTCTCAAAAAATTTATTTGAAGATTCATTTGGCCATCAGATGTCATATGAAATAATGGCAAAACCCCTACATCAGAATCAGAACGAAATGTAAATGTACCATGATCATCGCCTCTTCCCCACGTTACCTCGCTGGCATGGGTATCGGAAAACTCAATGATCTTTTCTCCAATTTTGGCTATCTCACGAGAACATTTATTGCGCATGTCCTCCACAAATTGTTCTTTTGTCCACTTAGACATATATAACTATCCTATTGATTTTTGGGGTTACCTCGAAGGGGTAATTTAAGTATTTTGCAGGTTTTAGTAAAGAGGCGTTTTTAAAAAGTAAAATAAATAAAAAATAAAACAAAAAAATATAAATAATTATTATTTAAAGTCATCCCTAATTAGCTCAGCCCAAATAATCATTCTTTCTTCAGTCTCATCTTCTTGATTATCATTGTCTAATCCCAATCCTAAAAATTCATCACCATCCAGGGCTTCTGATGCATCAAATTCATAGCCATCTGTAGACCATCTACCAATTAAATTTCCACCTTTTTCCATAAAAGGCTTTGCTAAAAACCCAATCGCATCAAGAAAATTATCGCTATAACCTACTTGATCACCGCAACCAAAGAATGCGGCAGTTATACCATTGAAGTCTAATTTTTTGTACGCTTCGTATACTTTTTCCCAATCTTCTTGTAGTTCACCTACATTCCAAGTAGGGCAACCAATAATAAGTTGCTTGTATTCTAACATTTTGGAAGGGTCAGTTGATTTGATATCATAAGAATCAATTTCAAAACCCTCTGATACCATATAGTCGGTTAAAAACTTAGCTGCCTCTTCCTGATTGCCTGTAGTGCTCCCCCAGAACATTCCAATTTTTTCCATAAATATCCCCTTAGATTTAAATTATAATAATTAATTAATATTAAAATTAATGATATTAAGTCTCAATTACATAATATTTAATTACTTAATATAATAAAAATTAAAAGCGATCGTTATTCATAACCTTCGTCCATGCATCTATAAAATCATTAACGAATTTTTCACTAGAATCATCTTGGGAATATACCTCAGCCAATGCGCGTAATTGCGAATTTGAACCAAATACCAGGTCAGCACGCGTTGCTGATCTAATAACTTCTCCCGATGATCTGTCGTTTCCATTGTAACTGTTTCTTCCAGTTGGTTCCCATTTGACGTTCATATCAAGGAGGTTATTGAAAAAATCATTGGTTAAAGAATTTTGGTCATCTGTGAAATTTCCATCTTCATTAAAGTCTATACCCAATGATCTCATTCCGCCTACGAGCACGGTCATCTCTGGAGCATTTAGACCTAGTAAATGTGCTTTATCTAATAACATATTTTCAGCGTTTATTGAAAAATCCTTATTATGATAATTTCTAAAACCATCAGAAAATGGCTCAAGAACTGCAAACGATTCAATATCGGTCTGATCTTGAGAAGCATCTCCTCTTCCAGGTGAAAATGTTAACGATTTACCGGTAGCCATTTCTATGCCGATGTTTCCAGCTAAAACTATTACATCAGCAACTGAGGCCTTATTTTGTTCAGCGATTGGCTCAAGGATATTTAGAACCTTTTGAAGCTGTTCTGGTTTATTTACGACCCAGTCTTTTTGCGGAGCAAGTCGAATACGAGCACCATTAGCTCCACCACGCATATCTGTATGGCGATAGGTTGACGCACTCGCCCATGCAGTTTCAACCATTTCCTGAATTGAAAGGCCACTCTCTTTGATCTGTTTTTTCACGCTTTCAACATCATAATCTGTACTGCCTTCTGGAACTGGGTCTTGCCAAATTAAGTCTTCACTAGGAACCTCAGGGCCAAGATAGCGTTTTTTAGGGCCCATATCGCGATGCAATAATTTGAACCATGCTCTGGCAAACGCATCCGCAAATTCTTCGGGGTTTTCATGGAAATGTTTGGATATCTTATTGTATTCTGGATCCATTTTCATTGCCATATCCGCTGTAGTCATAATTGTATTTACTTTTTTAGTAGGATCTTCAGGATCTGGCGCCATATCCTCTTCCGATGGATTAACTGGATGCCACTGATGCGCACCAGCTGGACTTTGTTTTAATTCATATTCATACTTGAATAATAAATCGAAATAACCATTGTCCCATTGTGTTGGGTTTGCAGTCCAAGCACCTTCAATTCCACTGGTAATTGTATCCCTTCCAACTCCTGATTTATAATCACTGGACCAACCAAAACCCATTTCCTCAATCGCGGCAGCTTCAGGTTCAGGTCCTTTATGATCTTCGCTAGCTGCACCATGGGCTTTACCAAAAGTATGTCC
>JAYZHS010000053.1:0-13938 GCA_036166315.1 Fidelibacterota bacterium | reverse complement strand
AGGGCTCCAGCCATAACTTCAAGGTCGCGATATACTGGAAAGACGTATTCTGCTGTCATTGCCCCAAGCAATATGTTTAATTTGCCTTTGACAGATACCGAATTATTGCTATCATCCCTGTAGGTATAAAGCTCATCACTATTAACGCCTGCTCCTGTATCTTGATATCTGGGGTTACCATCTTTATTTGCATACGCTACAATTTTGTATACGTTGCTGACCTGCGCAGAACCAATTCCAGCATACCCACCCAATCGCCATGGCCCTGTCATTTGTGCAAAACCTTCTCCTCCATAAAATACTAAAGGCCTTGTCTGCAGCTGGTCTACATCAAAACCCATACTATCCATCACCGTACCTCCCGGAACATCGTTTAGAATCATATACATGTTGCCAAAACCAATCCCTCCCCCATAAGACGTCTCAACAGGGTAAATATCTCCTTGGGAGTATCCCATGGAAAAAAATAGATGGCTAATTATTATTAATCTTTTCATGAATTCAAATAAGCTTATAACAATGCGCAGCCAATTTATTCAGTATGCTCCATAAATCGAAAGATTATTGTTGTGTTTCAATTATTATTACTTAATTGGCTTTTTCTTGATATATTCGACGATGAAAGCCTATATTTGATTATATCTCTTGGTAAGGGTATTTATATTTTCAAGATTTGTACATATAATAATAGCGCCTATGCGCGCTGGAGGATGCATTGACCTTTAGTCAAAAATTTATTCTATCTTTTTTTCTTTCTGCAGCCGTTTTTGCAGAAAACCTACACGTTATTGGAACCTTTGACTTCAACAATAATGGTAAAAGTGAAATGCTCAAAATTAATGGACTAGTAGCGCCATTGGAGTTTGTTGAGCTAGATGATAACGGCAATCATAAAACACTGTGGATTTATTCACCTGAAAATGGTGGCGCAATAGTTGATGCTAAATTTGCCGATTTAGACAATGATAAAGCATTAGAGCTTATAGTGATTCAAAAAAGTGACAGTTTAAACAATTGGCTTAAAATTTTTGAATGGAACGGTTTTGACTTCACCTTAAATCAAGATCCAATACCAAATAATGATAATAGCTCTGAACGCGTGAGGCCCTCAAATATTGCTAATTTTAACAATTTATTTTCAGCCTCTATATCATCACCAACGCGGAGCGCTGAAGTCTTTAATCTTAGCTACACTGATGGTCAGATTGAAAAATCAAATTCTCAATTAGTGTCTGACCCAATAGTAACAAATGGCTATGGTCCTGTATTTACTGGAATTTTCAATTCTGAAAATGGTACATATGTGGGTATTCTAAGCCCGGAATCGAACGTTCTTAAGGTAAGCGTTTTTTTATTATCGCAAGGTTCAGTCAATGCCATCTCAGATGTATTCAGCCTTAATGGTGCCCGCGTCTTGCTTGGTCCTGATATTCAACCATTTGATGAAGATAAAGATGGATTTTATGAGCTTTTAATCCCTTTTGCCACTGGGGAAGTTTTCACGCTATCTGTATCAAATAGTTCATTATCATTTAAAGAAAGCAAATTAACTGAAAACAATCTTTTCAATATGAAATCAACTGCGGGTGAAGAAGAAATAAATAATATAATTTTATCCAGAGTAGAAAGCGGACTGTACGATTCAAATAATATTACAAATCAATGGGATGGTTCTATGGCTTTAATACCAACCGATTCATTGATGCTTGGTGATACGCTTAGTATATTTATTGCTCCGGATAGCACATCGGATTTTTACGAATTTCAATGGTCTTCAGAGCCTCCCAAAGGAATGACTTTTGATCCTAAAACTCAAAGGCTGAACTGGATACCAGAACGCGAGCATATTGGGATCGTAGATCTTTCTTACCTATTAACGGCTAGAATGAGCGAAGAAATTATTAGCGAGGTTTCGTTCTATGGCAATTCTCACTTCCTTAGACCTGTATTAAGAGAGGTTGAGGGTATGAAAATCGTTTTTGTTGGAGACACTATAAAGCCACCTGAACCCTTTGTTGTTTTGCCTAAACGGTTACATAAAATAATAATTAGCACAAAAGACATCGATAATGCCGATAGGTTTACATTTGAAGGTGAAACGCCTTTTAGCTCAACTAGTTATAGTTCAAATAATATTATAACCGTAGGTGTAAATACCGATCTAAGCACTATTAAGAGTGACAAATCTAGCTCGTTTATTTTTCAGTCATCAAATGAAAAACCGGATAGCATTGTAACGGTTTCTATAATGCACGATCTTGCATCGAATATTATATTTACATCAATAAAGCCTTCTGCTGATACCTTGACGCAATCATTTGATGCTGAAGGGGCAAACCCAGATATGTATGAATTGCCCGAATACTTTTTTGAAGGATTCCCAGATGATATGGGTCTCGATGTAACATCTGATTCTTCCTTAAATCTATTAGCTTCTAGCAAAAATAGGTCTGGAATTTTAACCATACAGTCGCCTTTATTTGCTAAAACACATGATATGGTAATAGAATATTTTGGTGGTCGTCCTTATGCAATACGAGGCGATGTGAATGTTAAAAAAGATGGGTCTCATAAAACATTAACAGAAATTGATTTTGATTCCTTTTTTAGCCCGGTAATGATTAAATCGTTTTTAAACACGGCTAACCGGGATACATTGGTTTTTCATGCAGACTCCATTCCGGATACGCTCAAGGCAAAAACAACATATAAATCATTTTATTCCCCAGTTACTATTATTAAGAAAGCAGATGATGAATCTTTAAAATCTCCTGAAGATTTAATTGATAATAACAAAGAAAATTCAACAGAAGAAAAGTTGCAGGAACCTGAAGTTCAAGAATCAACAGATATAATTGAGGATTCAGAAGTCTTGAATGAAACTCCAGAACCTGCAGAAATTCCTACGGATACACTACAAACATCTACACCTGAAGCAGCACCCGCAGATACAACTGGATCATGATCAAAAAATCCATAGTTGGGCTGATTATTATAATTACAACCTGCTTGGCTCAAGGTTTAAAAATCGTACATATGGAAGGCACTTATGACTTAGATGGTGATGGCCTTAAAGAATTTGCAACTATTGAGTCTGGTTCAGTCGGGGGAAAACAATTATCTGTTGTTCGTTATTATGAAATTAATAAAAACGGTTATCAGGAAATAGGTTGGGAGTTTGAAGCGCCTGAGGGCGTGTTAGGAAATTTTGTTGATGTTGAACTTGGCGATCTAGATGGCGATGGAACACCAGAGCTAATCACGGTTTCTAATATATCTGAGAACGGTGATGATGAGCTACTTCAACCAATTGTATTTTATTATTATTGGGATGGTGCCCAGTTTAGCGAAGAGCCAGGTGGGGTAATAAACCTTTCTGATGGCAGGAGTTTTGTTCGTGCTCAAAATTTTACAATAATGGATTTCGATGGGGATATGGATCAAGAGCTCGCTGTATCGGTTGGTAGCCCCCTAAGACAAGTAATAGTTTTGGACTTAGATGATAATGGTGACTGGCTAGAGGTTGAAACATTAAGACCAAATGGGATGCGCTCAGGTATTGGATCAATTTCTGTAACAGCTGTTGATTGGAATAAGGATGGATATGACGACTTAATCACTTCATCTGTTGAAGGTTCTTCCCTCAAAACGCAGCCGTATTATAATGCAGGTGGAGAGCTCTTAGCTGGAAAAGGTGAAGAGATAAATATTCCTGGCTTAGATGGGTTAATTCCAATTAGTATATCTGTTTTAGATTGGAATAAGGATGGAATAACTGATATTATCCTCCCTTTTTATAATGGAGATTTGGTTTCTATGACGCTTTATGGAGACTTTATTGACATTCAGAAAATGCCTATAGAAGGTGGGCCCTTATCCGATATCCGCGTTTCAGATTTTAATCAAGACTCCTACAATGACTTGCTTTTAGTTTCGGGCGATATGAATGTACTGTCTATGGTATATGGCGGTATAGATGGAATGAGCGGTCCATCAGAATTTTTTTCAATAGAAGAAGCGGGTGATAAAGAAGCCCAAGTATTTACAGCGCTACCTGTTATGTCCCAGGGAATTTATACTGGTACGGTCATTGCTGCAGGCTGGGATGGCTATGAATCTACTTTATTTATGGTTGAAATAGGAAAAGGTCCTAAGCCTGATAAGCCAGATGTTGCCACAAATGATATTCCTAAAGAAGAGATTGGTATATATCCTGATATTCCTAGCGATGATATTGTATTAGCAGATCCACCCGCCACTCTTGAAACAATGGCTCAGCCTTTACCAGATGGTATTTTACCCAAACACGTATTAACTGTAAATCAATCATTTGCATATACATTGCCCGAAGAAGAAAAAAAGGAGTTTTATAGCTTCCGCTGGCTACAGCCCCCACCCAATGGTATGTTTTTTCATTACGATTCTAGATCTATTCGTTGGGTTCCTGATGATGGACAATTAGGTGCTTATAAAATAGCATACCATGTGGAAAGAAAATTAGGAGAAACCGTTACGCCTTCAATTGCAAAAGAGGATACGCTTTTAACGTATAAAGTTATTCCTGATCTAGAGGGTGATGATGAAAGACTTTGGATATATGTTAATGATCCCCCAATAATAGCATCTGAGCCTGAAGGAACTGAATTTGTTGGTGGAGAGTCTTTTGTATATAAACCATTAATACTGGATAGAAATATTGATAAGAAAATTCGGGTTGATCTTGAGTCGGCGCCCCAAGGAATGCGAGTTGAAAATAATGAATTTGTTATATGGGATACCGACTCATCGCATATTGATATATACGATATAAGGTTGGTTGTAACCGATGGTTTTGATAGGGCTATTCAAAATTTTAGTTTATTTGCTAGGGCTGGAGTCAAAATTTTATCGGAAGCTAACACAGAAGCTGAAATTGATGAACCGTACAGATATAAAATTGATATATGGAGACCAGATCTTGAGCATATACTTAATTTTTCTCTAAGCGATGCACCTGATGGAATGACAATTGATAAAACAGGGCTAGTCACTTGGACCCCATCTACCACACAAATAGATACACAGAAATTCACTGTAAAAGTAAATCACGGTGTTGCGGTTGATTCTCAAACTGTTAAACTATATGTAAATCATCCCCCAATTATTCGCTCTGCCCCTTTAAAAATGAACGTTATTAATTTTGGTGAGGAATATCGCTTCGCATTGGATGTTTTTGATCCAAACAAAAATGATGACTTAATTTTCACAGCGATTGAAATGCCTGATGGTATGCGCATGGACCCATATGAAGGCATGATTGTTTGGGAGCCTGTGCGTGAAAACATTGATTTTTCAAAATTGCATGTAAAAGTTAGCGATGGGCGTTCAGAAAGAATGATCGTTGCCGATTATTATGTTAACGCCCCTATTAATATTGTATCAATACCATTGATGCAGGCAGGGGTTGGGGAAGAATACAACCACCAAGTTATTACTTCTGATATGAATTTAGATGCCCTGCTTCCATACGATGAGGTTATCCCTTTAAAATCAGCTCAAAACTATAGAATCTATTCTATTCAAATTAGTGATGATGTATATGCCGAAAATATTGATCGATATATTATGGATTGGAATAACTCTGAAGCAGTTTATTTATCTGAGGATGAGCCCGATTCGTTATCGCTTGAAGTGTCCCGTCTCAATTTAAAAAAATATGTTGATTATATTTTTTGGGAAAATGAAAGGCTAAATATCATTGTAGAGTCTATTGACGACAGAACAGTTGCGATTAAAGATATACTTTGGGAATTTTTTCAAGGAAACAAAGGCAGGCCGCCAAAGGTAGTGGCGAGGAAAATGAGCTCGATAAAGTACACCTTAATGGAGTTTCCAGATGGGATGGAAATTGATGAATACACTGGTGTTATTTCATGGACACCCACCCTTGACCAAGTTGACAAGCAACAGGTTTCATATGTTGTTTCGGATGGATATACAAAAGATGAACAATCATTTGAAATATATGTTAATCATCAACCAGTTATTGTTTCAAGCCCACCAATTTCAGCGCTTGTTGGCGAAGTGTTTAAATACAATATTATTGTAGAAGACAAAAACAAAGATGCTGACCTATTGTTTACATTAACCAAAGGGCCTCAAGGTATGCAAATGAGCAAAAAAGGAAAGGTTGTATGGATTCCAAAATCTGCACAAATCAATGAAAACAAATTTACCTATGAGGTTTCTGATGGATACTCAAGCGATAGGCAAGATGGAAAAGTGTTTGTAAATATAAATCCTAATATTATTTCTACGCCACGACCCGTTGCCCTTACCGGTCACCAATATAAATATCGGGTCGTGGCCGAAGATCTAAATAAAGATAACGTAGCATATAAAGCAGTTAAACTTCCAAGATATTCTACATTTAGTAAAAATACTGGGGTATTAAACTGGAAGCCAAGGCCAAACCAGCGCGGTCCAAATGATATTATATTAGTTGCAATGGATGAACGAGGAGCAATGACTTCGCATGAATTTCAAATACATGTTTTTGAAGACCCAAGTGCACGTCAAATGATAAACACTGGTTGGCCACTTATGCTTTCATTTGTTGGTGTTATTTTTGCTTGGGGTATGGCTCAAATATAATGCTGACTAGAGGAGGTATAGAATTTCTAGCGGTGTTGCTGGGAATTACCTTGTCCTTATATATCGATCAACAAGCAGAAAATCGTTCTGTTGCCAAAACTGAAATGGCCTTATTATCTGATCTCCAGGTTAGCTTGAACCAAGATATTAGTTATATCGACAAAGTATTAAATGATCTAAAAGTAAGTTTTAAGGCTCAAGAAAGGTTGATTTCATTTCCTTGTGATCAGGTAGATAATCTTAGTGAAGAAGAATTAGCAGATCTTTTTAGAAATGTTTTAAGGGGGAGTACAAGCTTGTTCCCAAGATACGGGGTTTATAGATCATTAGTTTCAAATAGCGAAATGAAATACATTGACAACCAAGATCTTAAATATAAACTTATTGATCTGTATGATTTTCAATTCAAGCGTTATGAAAAAATTGATCCCATCATCACAAATCTTTATCAATATGGTTTAAGTAAATTTCTTGTAGAAGAGTTTGGATATTATCGTAATCAAGATTTCGATATTAACGAAGAACATTTGGTAATAAACAAAGAGGCTTTCTGTGATGGTGCATTAAAAAAGGAAATTATGAAAATTAGCACCATGACTGCTGCTGTAAATAAAATGTTAGAGATGATTTTAGAATCAATGAGCATAGTAAGCTCTCTTATAGGAGAAGAAATAATTAATTAATTTTTAAAATAGTTAGAAATATATTTTTCTCCAGCAGTATCTAATTGAAAATCAATACCCAAGCTATATATATCAAGCCCAGCAAGGTCTAAGCTCTTTAATCTAATCATATCTTTTTCAGTAGTAACTATAATCTCTGCATCATTATCAATTAGGGCTTTTTTTAAGTTTTCAATATCTGATTGTTGAAACTCATAGTGGTCAAAATAAGCTATTTTGTCTATCATCATTATATTTGTTCTTTGCAATGATTCATAAAAACTACGCGGGTCGGCAATTCCCGAAACTGCCAATGCTCTGGTATTGTTTTTGGGTTTAAAAGTTTCATTATTTATGCTAAAAAAATGGTTATGAATAATCGTGCTGTAAAATACTGGTAGATTAGACTTTTTCACTTTTGAAATTAGTTTTTGTTCTGGCTTTCCAAGATTAAACTTGGTTAAGATTATTGCATCTGCCCTTTTTAAATGTCTGATTGGCTCGCGTAATAGTCCATGCGGTATAAGTCTATAGTCCGATATGGGGGCTTGACTGTTTAATAAAACTAAATCTAAATCCCTTTCAATAGATCGGTGTTGAAATGCATCATCCATTATTATTATATCAGGATTAAACTTTTCAATTAAATACATTGCACCGCGATGCCTATTCTGATCAACAACAATTGGTATGTCTTCTAATTTTTGTGAAATTAGTGTTGGCTCATCACCAAAATTTCTCCAATCGAGAACCTTATCTTTGCCGGCCGTTACTAGTTGTGTGCCTGCGGTTTTTCTACCATAACCTCTACTTAGAACCGCTACTTTATAATTTCTCTTTTTAAAAATTTGTGATAAATATATTACCGCTGGTGTCTTTCCTGTTCCTCCAGCCGTAATGTTGCCCACGCTTATAACTTTTGTTGGAATTTTTCTTGAAACAAAAAAATTAAAGTTATAAAAAATATTTCTCCAAAAAATAACGCCCCACTAGAAAAGCGTTATTGGAAAAAATAAAAATTTAATTTTCGTTTCAGTTATTTTTGACCAACCCGACACGGCTGTTTACCTCTTTTTCCAGCTTATCAAGTGATGATTTAAGCTGCGCTGAGCAGTCTTCAAATGAATCTTCAAGATTAAAAACTAAAGGTTTACCAAATAATAAACTAATTCTTCCAAAAGGTTTAGATAAATAGAATGTATCCCAGTTTTTGAATGACCATCGCTTAGTTGATTGCCCAGCTATAGGTACAATAACCGCTCCTGTTTTTTGAGCGGCTCTGATTGCGCCAGGTTTAGGAATTTTTGCTGGGCCCTGTGGACCATCGGGTGTGATTGCAAATACAGTTTTTTGAGATTTTAATATCTCTAATATTTCATTATAAGCTTTTTTACCGCCATCGGTTGATGACCCCCTTACTATATTCCATCCAAGTTTTTTGCCTATCCTTGAGATTATTTCAGCATCAGGGTGGTGGTTACCAGCTAAACCATGATAATTATTCTTGGCTAAACCCATAAATGCAGTTAATAGGGTACTGTGCCATGAAGCAATAATTACAGACCTGCCGCTTTTTAATATATCTTTGTAATAATCCTCCCCCTCAATATCCCATTTGTTTGTATTGTAAAAAAATCTTAAAAAATATGGTCCAATTGAACCGCCAAGCCAAACCAATAACCTATTTTTTAATTTTTTTTCGTTTGCTGGATTTGCCATTTAAACCCTCTTTAATATTGCTTCAGCGGCTCTATCATATGCACCAGGCATCCCCAATGATCTACGCACTTGGCTCATACCCTCAAGCATCTTTTTACGTTCAACTGTATCACTTAAAAGCGGGATCAAAGCTTCAATAATATTGTTTTGGGTAACTTGTCTCTGTAGAAACTCTGGAACAACCATCCTACCCGCTATTAAATTGACCATAGATATAAATGGTGATTTGTTCATTAAGCTAGAAATTAAATACGAAATTTGCGATAGCTTATAACAGACCACCTCTGGCGTATCCATGATTGCGCATTCTAAAGATGCGGTTCCAGATGTAGTTATTGCGGCCTTAGAGTATTTCATAGCACCATATATGTCAGTAGATTCAATAATTACATCATCAGGTAAATTAAAATCAACATTGTCAGCTTTAGTTACAATGATTTTTAGGTTGTCGATTTTGCTTTTTAATGATAAAGCTGAATTATAATAAAGCGTTAGGTGTCTATCTATCTCTTGCTGTCTGCTACCTGGAATTAACGCTAATAGCGTATCATCATCATTTAGATTATGCTTACTATAAAATTCTGCTTTCGAAAGCTTTGGGTCAAGACCTTCATTAAAGGGGTGACCAACATAATTAGTTGGGACATCTCTTTGCTCAAACCATTCTTGCTCGAAAGGAAAAATGCTAAGCGACTGGTCTATGTATTGGTGAAAATACTTTATTCTATTCTCTTTCCAAGCCCACAACTGGGGCATAATGAAATATGTCACAGGTATACCGTGCGGTCTACAATTTTTTGCTAATCTTAAATTAAACCCTGGATAATCGATTAATATTATTCTACTGGGATTGATAGATTTTATTTTTTCAAGAGATTCCCCCATAACATTAATCATAAAGGGTAAGTGTTTTACAATTTCAGTAAAGCCCATAATAGCCAATTGATCAACATGGTACATGCCTTCTAAGCCACATGATCTCATACGGTCGCCTCCATGGCAAATAAAAGTAGAGTCTTGATTTATTTTTTTGATTGATTGAATTAGTTTGGCGCCATGTAAATCACCTGACTGTTCTCCGGCTACTATAAAAAATTTTGGTGCACCTTGATTCATTTAATAAAAAATGTCATTGATCCGATCATCACAGATAGTTAATTCTGATAATTATTAATGTCAAAATAAACATAACATTCTGGAGTGTTCTTTTTTCGGTTTTAATTAACTTCATAAATGGTAGGGGGCTTCGATTATCATTTGTTTTCCATCGATAAATTCGAGGAATTATGGATCTAACATTTTTACGATAAATATTATACTCCTCACCAAACAACTCTGAAAGCTTTTCCTCTTCTAAAGAAATAATTAATGAATACTGGATTAGAAAAAATGTCATGGTTGTGATTATCATAAGAGTTGGGTTTGGCGATCCTGCGATTATAACTATTCCTAGATACATCAACATATTTCCAACATAAATAGGATTCCTTACAAAGCCATATGGGCCTGCAGTGCATAGTGATGGTGCACCAACCTTTGTGGTTCGTGTTTCCCCGCCGGCATATGATACAGACCACATTCTGATTCCTTCTCCCAATAATAGAGTGATTGCACCAAATAGAATATAATTATTATCTGATTGTGCAAAATAAATTATGCTTAGCGCAACTGGTATGGGGGTAAAACTTCTATTTTTAAAAAAGAAATTTCTAATATCCATTTATTTTAAATCCTCGAGTATTTTATCATGAATTTTTATTGCAACATCTAGCGCCTGTCTGCCTGCAATAGCATCTACCATTGGAGTTTCTATGCCTAAAACAGATTTAACATAATTTTCTAATTCTAATTTCAGTGCATCGCGTTTTTTAACAGCTGGTTTTTCATAAAATATTTGCCGGTGCTTACCATCTGAATCAACCAAAGGTGCAGACATAATTGCATCGGGGTCGTCTTCGTTTGCATCCATAGCTTTATATACTTCTGTTAAGCCTGCTAAAAAATCAATCGTAATATATAAATCCTGTTGAAAGATTTTAATTTTTCTAACTCTATCTTTAGCAACCCTGCTAGATGTAATATTTGCAATTGCACCATTTTCAAATTTAATTCGTGCGTTTGCGATGTCTACAGAATTTGTCATAATAGATAAGCCATTTGCATAAATATCTTTTACCTTGGAGCTAATAAAAGAAAGCACCAAATCGATATCGTGAATCATTAAATCAAGCACAACAGGAACATCTGTTCCACGGCTCATAAAGGGCGCCATTCTATGTACTTCTATATACTCTGGTTTTATTTCAAGATTAGAAAGAGCAAGCAAGGCTGGGTTAAATCGCTCTATATGACCCACTTGGATAATTGTACTGTTTTTTTCTGCTAATTTTATAATATGATCTGCTTCATCTACGTTTGTAGTTATTGGTTTTTCAATAAATACATGCTTACCATTTTGTATACACTGCTCAGCAATTGATTTATGTGTTGATGTTGGGGTTACAATAGATAATGCATCTACCCTGCTTAACAAATTCTCTAAAGACTCGAATGCCTGCACATTGAATTTCGTTGACACTTCATTAGATCTCTTAGAATCGAGATCAAAAATACCAATGAGGTTGGCTTTTTTTATTTTTGTTAGGTGTTCAACATGGTGATAGCCGAGGTGGCCAACACCTACAACTCCAATATTTACTTGATTTGACATGTTTTTTTTATTTTAATCCCGCTAAAGTTACTTACTATTAGTCAAAAATTAGCAAACTTATAAATACTTGCATTTAAATTACCATTTGAGGCAATTTTGTCCTTAATTAATCCGAGTGTATGAAAAAATTACGAGAGTACGACCATGAATGATAACAATAAAATATCTGTAGGTTTATTAATACCTGCTATATCTGTAGTGGCTTTTGTTGCTACGCTATTTAATGAAAACTATTTAGGAGCTTTATTTGTTGCGGTTAGTGGCCTTCTGGTGTGGTTTGCTTTTTCAGCAGTGGTAAAAGCTGAAATGCCAGATGTTACAGGAAATATTGTAATAGTTTTTGGGGTGCTACTCTCGCTTGCATTTTTTCTTAATTATGGAATGGATACCAATATGTTTGGTGGGTTTGAATTTAATATTGAAGGTGTAGTGGGTTCTGTGTTGGTTTTGTTTTTTACAGTATTGCTAGGGGTATTATTCAACAATAAAACTGATCAAAATAAATTAAATCAATCGGGTTCTGATAGAGCTGACAGTTTGGATGAAGGTGCGCCACTCACAGCGTCAACAGATGATGACAACGATCCAGAATTTAACCATGATGATTACGAAAGCTATGAGGAGCTAGAAGACTACTATCCTGATTATGACTATGATTATGATTATGACTATGAAGAAGAGTACGAGGACTAACTTAAAACAATAGAAAGTTCATTTTTTATATCTGATACTATACCTGAAATTCTTTTATTATTTTTCTTTTTTTCATCGATAACCTTACAAGCGTGAAGAACTGTGGTATGGTCTCTGCCGCTAAAATGCATTCCAATACTAGCCAAAGAAGAGCCTAAAAGTTCTCTGCAAAGATATATAGATACCTGCCTAGCTTCGACAATCTCTGCTCTTCTGCTTTGGCCTACAATATCCGACTCATCAACCTTGGTTAGGTTTGAAACTTTGCGAATAATCTCCTCAACGGTTATTTCAGAAGCAGAAATATGACCCACGCGCTCCTTAATTACTTTTTTCGCCAAATTGAAATCTATTTCCTGGTTTGATAAAGATGAATGGGCAAGGAGTCTTATTATGGTACTTTCTAAATCTCTAACATTGTTTTTTATATGGCTTCCGATCAGTTCAATAATATCATAAGGCAGCTTTAAACCATTAAGCTCTGCTTTTTCCATTACAATTGCTACGCGTGTTTCATAATCTGGCGGCTGGATATCTACAGCAAGTCCAGACCTAAATCGAGATAACAGTCTGTCTTGTAAACCCACCATTTCGCCAGGGAATCGATCCGCTGTTAACACTATCTGTTTTCCCGATTGAAATAATTCATTGAAGGTGTGAAAAAATTGTTCCTGGGTTTGTTCTTTGCCTTGAAAAAATTGAATATCATCAATTAATAAAACATCGGCATTTCGGTAAGAGCTAGAAAACTCCACCGTTTTGTTTTTTTGGATTGATGAAATAAAGTCTAATGTAAATTTTTCACTTGATGCACAAACGATATTTTTTTGAGGATCATCCTTTAAAATACCATTGCCAATGGCATGCAAAAGATGTGTTTTGCCCATACCAACTCCTCCATAAATCACCAACGGATTAAATGATTGTTGTCCCGGCTCATGGCTTACGTTTAGTGCGGCAGCTTTTGCAAACTGATTATGCGAACCCTCAATAAAAGATACAAATGTGTAGTTTTCATTTAGAGATTTATTTACTTTTTTTGCCTCCGAAGACTTTGCATCTTCATTTGGTTCATCAATAGTACGTGTATCGATTAATGGGTTTTGAGGTGCTACTGTATATTTTACAATTAAATCTTCACCATTTTTATCAGTAACTGTTTTTTCAATAATATCAATGTAGTGCGCTTGAATCCAATCATAAAAAAATTGATTGGGTAGCTCCAGAAGAAGCTTGCCATTATTTAAACCAATTGATTTAATCGGTGCAAACCACGTTGAATACGCGTGGCTAGGTTGATTTTTTTTAAGACTTTTTCTTACAAGCTTCCAGAGTGTTTTATGATCAGGCATTTATTTGTTATCCACAGTTGATTTACTATCAAATTATGCTGCTTTTTTATGCAATACAATCATCTTTTCTAAAATAATCAAAAAATATCCAAAAAATACATTCGGGTGTTTTAATTGGCTGAAACAATAAAAATAAGTAATTTCCTCGGCAAATTTCGGAGGTAATAAT
>JAYZHS010000052.1:0-3101 GCA_036166315.1 Fidelibacterota bacterium | reverse complement strand
CGTCCAGTTCCTTGAATGCCATCAAGCTCATCCTGAGAAATATTATTTTCCCTAGCGGTTTTCATAACTGCTCTGGTAAAAAACTTATCGGGATCTTCAATCTTTATCGAAGGTTTTTCAATTTTATTACTTGGTTGAGTTTCAGATAAATCGCTCTGAATCTCAGGAGGTTCGCTCTTTTCTAAAACTGGTTCAGTCTTAGGTTCAGCAGTTTCATCTTTAGGCTGCGATTGGTTAGTGGAAAGCTGATCGGTTTCTATTTTTGCAATAACCTTACCAACTTCAACAACTTCATTGACTTCAGCTAGTATCTCAACGATGATCCCAGATTCAACGCATGGTATTTCAGAGTCAACCTTATCAGTTCCAATTTCAAGAAACAATTCATCTTTTTCTACTGGGTCACCTACTTTTTTTCTCCATTCTAGAATTGTACCTTCCGTTATAGACTCTCCCATTTTTGGCATGACTATATCAACGATCATCAAAACTCCGATAGGTTATTTATTGCTTCTACTATTTGATCGGTTTGTGGCAAAACTTCAGCTTCTAATTCTTCATTATATGGAACATGACAATCTTGGGCAGCTACCCTTTTAATTGGTCCATCTAAATCTTCAAAAAGATTATCAGAAACTTTTGCAGCAATCTCTGCTCCAACACCTCCGGTTAGCAAATCTTCATGAACAATTAAAAGCTTACCTGTCTTTTCCACAGATCGGTAAATAGTGTCCCAATCTATGGGGTTAAGAGTTCTTAAGTCAATTAATTCAACTTCTCCATTTTCGAGATTTGATGCTTTAATTGCATCAATTGATTTTTGCACCATCGCCCCCCAACAAATCAATGTTAATACATCGCCTTCTTCAATGATATTTGCTTTGCCAAATGGAAGTAGATAATTATCATCGGGCTCAGCGGTTGAAGCATAACCCTGCCTGTACAATCCTTTGTGCTCAAGAAATAAAACTGGATCGTTCATGCGCAAAGCTGCTTTTAATAAACCTTTTGCGTCTGATGCATTGGATGGAAATGCAACTCGAATACCTGGCATATTGAAGAAATAACTATCTATTGATTGGCTATGGTAAATACCGCCGTGAATATATCCTCCAACAGCAACTCTGATTACTAATGGGCAATACCAATTGCCTTTTGATCGATAACGCATGCACGCAGCTTCATCACGAATTTGCATCATCGCAGGCCAAATATAATCACCAAATTGTATTTCAACGCAGGGTCTCCATCCGGTAACTGCAAGACCAATTGCAGTTCCTACAATAGATGCTTCAGCTAAAGGTGAATTGAATACACGCTCTTTACCAAACTTATCTGTTAAACCTTTTGTTGCTGTAAACACGCCTCCTTTTGGGTCTGCAATATCCTCTCCGTAAACAATAATTTTATTATTTTCTTTCATTTCCTCAGAAAGGGCATGATTGATCGCATCTACTAAAACAATTTTATCACCAATTGGATTAAAAGGTGTTTCCTTTAAGTTTTCAAAATCCGCATATAAATGATCAAGTGCAGTCTTTGGGTCAGGGTCGTCTTGCTTTTCAACCCATGCCACTGACTCATCAATATAATTTTTCACTTCAGAATTGATTTTATTTAGATCTGTTTTTGTAAGCTTATTTGCTTTTAAGCAATCCTTTTCAAATCTAATTATTGGATCTCGTTTTCTATCTAATTCAAGATCCTTATCGTTTCTATACTTACGCTGATCATCAGATGATGAGTGAGAAAGAAGCCTAACCACATGCGAAACAATCACGGATGGCCCTTTACCTTTCCTGGCGCGATCAATAGCTTGCTGGAAAGCAAGGTTGGTTTCAAAAAAATCTGTACCATCAACGTCGTACTTTGATAAATTTTTATATCCTGAAACCATATCAAATACCGAGCTACCAGATGTTTGTTCAGATATGTGAACGCTAATAGCATATTCATTATCTTGAATATGAAAAATAATTGGCAACTTTTCACGGCTAGCCCAATTTAATGCCTCATGAAATTCTCCTTCACTTGTACTTCCCTCTCCTGATGAAACATATACAATTTCATTATTCTTTTCCCACCTCCTAGACATTGCACATCCAACTGCTTGAAGAAATTGAGTACCCGTTGGACTGGATTGACTAACAATTCGAAGTTCTTTATGCCCATAGTGCTGAGGCATTTGTCTTCCGCCTGAACTTGGATCAGAATCTTTAGCAAGAAATGATAAAAGCTGCTCTTTACCTGTCATGCCTAATCCAAGGCATAATGCTGCATCGCGATAGTAAGGATAAGCCCAATCTTTTGCAGAAATCATATTATTTGCTGCTGCTAATTGAGCAGCTTCATGTCCAGAACAACCAATATGAAAAAAGGCTTTACCTTGTTTTAATAAAGTCATCTCTTTTTCATCAAGACTTCTTGCTAAAACCATATTACGGTAAATTTCTAGAAGATTTTTTTTGTTAAATCCTTGCAATTTAGGCATTATACCGCTTCCATTTTATTTGCAGATGAAATAAGAGTATTATGAAAAGCATTTACAATTCTCTTTTTTACCAAATCCATATCTTGAGAATCTCCAATTATTTTTTTCATTGAGGTAATGGCACAATTGGTTATTCCGCAGGGCACAATACTATCAAAATAAGTTAGGTCTGTATTGACATTTAATGAAAAACCATGCATCGTAACCCAGCGAGATATTCTGACACCTTGCGCGCCTATTTTTTCATCTCCAACCCAAACGCCTGTTAAGCCGTCTCTTTGGTTTGCCTGAATACCAAATGTAGAAAGTGTTTCGATTAATATTTCTTCTAAAGTTCTCATGAACCATGAAATATTTTTTTGGTAATGATGTAAATCTAAAATTGGATAGCCAACAAGCTGTCCAGGTCCATGATATGTAATATCGCCCCCTCTTTCAACATTAAAAACTTTAACCTCTGATGCTGGCTGCTCAAGAAGATTGTTTTTATTGGCATTTTTTCCTAAGGTATATACAGGGTCATGCTCAAGCAAAAAAAGAGTGTCGGTCTCTTTTCCATGTTGAACTTTTTTATGAAATTCTTTTTGAAAATCCCAAGCAGTTTGGTAGT
>JAYZHS010000051.1:0-4831 GCA_036166315.1 Fidelibacterota bacterium | reverse complement strand
TCATTAATTGATATTTCTAATCCAGTGGATGCAATTTTATACTATAGAACCACTGGAAGTGAATCTTTTCTTGAAGTACCATTTAAAAATCAAGGGTTTAACTGGGAAGCGACTATATCAAAATTTGCAATAACTAGTGTTGGGCTTGAATATGTTATTGCTTTTCGCTTTTCAGAAAATTTAATTATCTCATATCCAAGAGTCGACCCTTTTAATAATCCTTACTATCTCCAAGTTATTGATGACCCTTCCAAAGGCAATGGTAATCTTAACTTAGATGAAGCTAATGTTCTTATTTTATCTCCTGATATTGGTGAAATAGTTGAATCTAGTGAAGTGTTTATAGCAGCATCATTTTTTTATGTAGATAACTTGGATATGTCTTCAGTCAGACTTTTCCTAGATGGGCAAGAACGAACAACAGAAATGCTTTTAGAGGATGATATATTAACTTTTGATCCTAAATCAATTAAAGCTGGAGATCATAGCATTCAAATTGAAATGAAAAATAAAGATGGTGATGATTTAGCTCCTTTTAGGTGGGGATTTACCGTAGGGCAAAAAAAGTTAGAAACTAATAATTTAATTTCTTACAAAGGTCAAGTAGGGAGCAGGTTATCATCGGAAAAAGTATCCGGGGTTAATTTAAATGTTGCTGAAGTTCAGGGAAAATTTGATATTGATTTTGACTGGGCCCAGATTAAGACCGATGCTAGAATCACCTCAAGAGAAAATCCATACATTCAGCCACAAAATCGTATGGGAGCGCAATTTACTTTTAGCTCTTTTATTGATGTTAACGCGGGTGATTTTTATCCAAGATTAGGTGAATTTATCATTGACGGAAAAAGAATAAGAGGGGTTGGACTTAAAACAGATTTTAATTGGATAAAATTTGACTTCATTCAAGGTGAATTAAATCGAGCTGTTCAAGAGCAACAGTTCATTGATAAAGGGTTTAGATTAAATAATAGCTTAACGAAAAAGAATAGCGATGGTTCCTCTAGCTATTATTTAGATAGAGCAGGATATACATTTAAGAGGAATATTGTAGCTGCAAAAGTTTCTACAGAAATCCTTTCTAGATTCAGAATAGGATTGCATCTTATGAGCGCAAGGGATGATACAAACTCAGTTAAGAAATCATTAAAGAATGCCCTATTCTCATCTGACTCATCAGTTGTGGGTGTGCCTATAGGTATTTATACGTTTGACGAGTTTAGTGATGCAGTTAAAAGTGCTGGTCATCAATTAAATATTGCTACCAATGAATGGTCAGGTAGGAAACCCCAAGACAATCTACTTTTTGGTTTTAATATTGGAACCAGCTTTGATGATAAAAAATTAAATTTTGATTTCGATTGGAACATCAGTCTTTACAATAGAAACACTTGGGGTGGAGCACTTTCAAAAACTGGCCTTGATACCGCATTAGATGATTCACTGGATGGATTCATTGGGCTTCAATATGATCAAACAGGTAATCCGATAGATGGCAATTTTTCAACAATAAAGACAAGCGATATTTTAATTGACCCTTTAGATTTTAAGGATATTTTTATTATAAATACCAATATGACACCCCTCGTTCCTTTTGATATAAATTCAAGTATATTTAGCGCTTTAATCAATATGCCCTCATCGGCATTTAAGTTTTCACTAAAAGGGAACTATTCTAAGAATAAAATATTGATAGAATACAGACAGATAGGCCCTGAGTATGTTTCTCTTGGCAATCCCTTTTTAAGAAATAATTCCCGCCAATTCACGATTTCTGATCAAACGAGCCTGCTGGATAATAAGTTATTTATAAATATTGGATTTAAACATCTTGATAACAAAATACTAAAGACAACCATCAATCCCTTAAACACAAATACATTCTTTATAAATTTCAATTTTATACTTGGGCCTGGATTGCCCTCTTTTGCTATTAATTATCAGTCAATAGGTAAAAATAATGAAAAGACAAAACTAGACTCAATTGGGGGTTCAGTTATTGATTTGAGGGAAGATTCGAATACTTCAAATAATATGATAGCAATGACAGTTCCATTTACTAGCAATGGAATCAAGCAGAATATTACCTTAAATCTAGGCAATGTAACTAACCTAGATAATTTAGCAAATAAGCGAAATACCAATTTTTTGTTTCCCAAGACGGACTCAAGAATAATTGCCTTAAATCTTAATTCTGAATTTTCAGAAGAGCTAAATACAATAACTCAATTCAGTCAAACAAAACTTGAAATACCATCCTTCAAAGATGGATTGCTTTTCAAGACTCCATATACATGGACAAATTTATCCCTATCAGCAAATTATAAGTTGATGGAAAATAAAATGATGTTAAAAGGGATGATTTCTGTGATAGATAATAAAAGCCAAATTAGATCTCAACTGCTCGGCCTAAGGGCAGGTTTTGATTATAGATTTAGGGAAGACATATATACTTCTTTCATGAGTTTTTTACGATTAAACTATATTAGTAACAATAATGGAATTCAAGCATATAAAGAAGGAGCTGATATAAATTCTTCTGGTATGATTTTTTCTCTAAACTATGATTTCTAGTTATGGAATTATTATTAAATAAAATAAAAAAATATTTCCAAGGCAATTGGATTTTATGGATGATAACCTTATCCTCAATTATTATAATTTCACTTTCTCAATGGATTGGCATATTTGACACCTTAGAATTAAAGATGTATGATTATCGGTTCAATTCCGTCCGAGGGCCATTGACCGGATGGATGGCAGCCGATTCTACATATATAAAAAAGGGTACCGATGTGGTATTAGTTGAAGTCGATGATGAGGCTTGGAGGTTAGTTCCTGAAGAATGGCCCTATCCAAGAGGGAGTATATGGGGTCGAGCAATTAAGAATTTATATAAAGCTGGAGCAAAGGTTATTGTTTTTGATATACAGTTTGATTCACCCGAAAACAGATCTGAAATCTATAAAGATTTGGTAGAGACAGCAACTGAGGACTATATAATTAATCAGGTACCCTCAATTACAGATTCTCAAAAAGCAGAATATATTTTAAAATCTCTGCCTAAACTCATCCCAAGGCATGGAGATGATATCCTAGGAGAAGCAGTTGCTGAAGCACAAATGTTTGGAGCAACTGTAATTATGCCGGCAAAGATGGTTACTGAGCCCACATTAGTTCCTCCGCAATATATTTCTTATCCTGTTAAGCAAGTTATGGAGGCAAAACCAGAACTTGGCTTAATAAACGATCAAATGGATTTAGATGGGTTTTCGAGAAGATATTCTCTTTTTGATGTAATGTCGCATGAGCCTGATAAATATTATTTAACATTAGGAGTAAAAGCTTTCAAGGCATTTAGTAATATTCCAGATACAGCAAAGCCATATTTTGATAGCGGCAATCTTACATGGGAATATGGAAATCGCAAAATCAGAGCTTATGGCCAAGGAAATTCATTTTTAGTTAACTATTATGGTCCTCCTTCGGGATATAAGGTTAGAGATCAAAGAAATTTGCCACCTTGGGGAACCTTTCCGAAATATTCTTTAGCCTACATTATTGATACTGATGACGTAACATTAAGAGACCCAATGGAAGATCTAGACTGGATGAGTCAATTTTTACCAGGAGAAACTCCAGAATGGATTAATGCAATCGAAGATGAAAATGAACGAAATGAGATGCTAGAAGCTATGGGAATTAGTGGGAATAATGATATTTCAAATTCACCATTCTATAATAAGATAGTAGTAATTGGAACTTCCGTTGAAGTTCATCACGATTATAAACAGACGCCGTTTTATAATTATGCAGGAATTCAACAGCTAACCCCCGGGATGGAGACACATGCTAATGCTATTCAAACAATGATTCATGATAATTATATCAATGTTTTAGGGGGCGGATTAACAGAGTTTTTTAATGAATATAATAAGTACCCATTGAGCCATTTAATGTTAATTGCATTATTGAGCTTGATTGCGCTTTTAATTCTTTCATTCGTGAATCCTGTTGCAGCTGGATTTTTAATTATTCTAGAATGTTTAGTCTATTTTGCTATTGCTTGCGGTATGTTTGTAGGAGATATTTTTTGGGGAATCAAAGCGATCCTACCTGATTTTATTAATAGCAATCAATCAATTCAATCTCAATTACCTCAAATTGGTGACTCTTACATTATTCCAATTGTAGCCCCCTTATCTTCCGTGGCTATAACCTATTTTGGCATTGTGCTTTACGATTTCATTAAAGAGCAGCAAGATAAGAAATATTTGAAAAGTACTTTCGGGGCTTATATATCTCCGGATTTAATTGACCAAATGTACGAAGATAAGCAAGAACCAAAATTAGGTGGTCAAGCTGGATACCACACGGCTTTTTTCTCTGATATTCAAAGTTTTTCATCATTTTCTGAAATACTTGAGCCAGAAAAAATGGTGAGCTTGATGAATGAGTATCTCACAGAGATGACATCAATTCTTTTAGAGCATAAGGGCACACTTGATAAGTACATTGGAGATGCTATAGTTGCATTTTATGGTGCACCTGTTCCGCTAGAAGGTCATGAATATCGTGCTTGCATGACCGCGCTTGAAATGGATAAAAAATTAAATATGATGAGAGAAAAATGGACCTCAGAAGGAGACTGGCCAGAATTGGTGCACAACATTCGTCATAGGGTTGGTCTTAATTCTGGAGATATGGTAACTGGTAATATGGGATCATCCATGCGAATGAATTATACAATGATGGGTGATACTGTTAATTTAGCAGCTAGATTAGAACCTGCTGCAAAGCACTATGGCGTCTATACTTTTGTTGCTCAAAA
>JAYZHS010000050.1:0-5032 GCA_036166315.1 Fidelibacterota bacterium | reverse complement strand
CGGTGGTCAGGCTATTAAACTTTGCGGAAAGGTTGAGCAAGAAATATCAACTTTAGATAATAATGAGCAGTTAGAATTTTTGAATGAATACAATCTTGAAGAGCCAGGTTTAAATTTATTAATTAGAAAGGCATTTAAATTATTAGATTTAGAAACATATTTTACTGGGGGAGAAAAAGAAGTTCGCGCTTGGACAATAAATAAGGGATCTAGCGCTCCGAGAGCTGCTTCAGTAATACATACGGATTTTGAAAAAGGTTTTATCAAGGCTGAAATAATCAAATATGAAGATTTAAAAAGAATGGGATCTGAAAAACTTGTCAAAGAATCAGGCCTATCAAAACTTGAGGGTAAAGAATACATTGTGGAAGATGGTGATTGTATCTTCTTTCATTTCAATGTGTAGATTGGAAATATAATGTGGTTTTTTATGATACTTTGTTATGTATTAGTAACAATTTCAGGATTAGGATTAGTACAAATTGGACTAAATCACTATTTTGATTTCTGGCAAACACATCGAATTACGTTCGACCTAATTGTTAGTATTATTTTTATTGCAGCTCAAACTCTGGTTATGTTTTTCTTTGTTGGTACGGGGGTTAACATAAGAGAATATCTTGAAGAACATCCTGAGTTAGGTCATGATTTATACAAAAAAATGTTTGCTATTAAAAGACGGTTATACCCTCCAACAATGATGGTTACCATGCTCTTTATGGTAACAGTGATTGTTGATGGAATATATTATTTTGGAAGAATCTCAGAATGGTGGTTTCACGCTTCTTATTTTTTAACTCTTTGGTATTTTTACAAAGCAACTAAAGAGCAACATGCAAGTTTTAAAGGGAGCACTGAGATTGTCTTAGAAATGACAAAAAAAGAGAGGGACGCTGTAAATACTGACCCTAGTTAGTCATCTTCCAAAATGCGATTCCACCTGCCTGTTTTCCAATTTCAGCTACCGCAACTGCTTTAAGATTTTTTAAATCAAAAATCTCTACAGCCCCTGGCTCTTTCCCCACGCCTTCAACAGAAACAAAAGCATATCTACTATCAGGAGAAATTGAAACTCCATGAGTTACTTTTCGCGTATTTTTAAACGTGGCAACTTCCTTGCCTTTTTTCAAATCCCATACGCCAGTTTTTGCTGCACTTTTGTAAGTCACAACAAGAAATCTACCATCTCTGCTAACTTCACAGTTATAAGGCCCTTTATCCGTTTTGAATGTCCTTAGGACTTTCCATTTTTTAACGTCCACCTCAACAACGTTATGCGTACCATTGTTTACAACATATAATAGATTATCATTTGGGTGCGGATAAACCCATGTTGGTTTTTCAGCAGGCATTTTATGATCCATTTTCATACCACCAGAATTCTTTGAATGATTCATATTGGAATGATTCATAGAATGCATGTTATGCGATGAATGTCTTCCTTTTTTCATAGGTGGAGCAGTAGAAAGTGTCCTTGTCAGCTCCATTGACATAGCATCAATTTCATAAAGAGTGCCAGACATCATAGCAACTGAGTAATGCTTTAAACCGTTGTTCAACATCCTTGATCCGTGAGGCATGACTCCGGTTTCTACCCTTTCAACCTCTATCATTTCTTCTGGATCAACAATGGAAACCGTACTTGCTTTGCTGTGACCGCCATGTAAGTTAAAATTAACAACATACAGCAATCCGGTTGCTTTTGAAATTTCCATTGTTGCAGGAAACATTCCTAGTTCAACACGCTCAACAAATTGATCTGTTCCAGTTTTGTATTTATAAAGATGACCATAGGGCATCCCATGCGCCATTGATAAATACCAATGTTCGCCATCTGGAGCAACAGTAATTCCATGAGGTCCTTCAATTTCTAATGGCCAAACGCCGACAGGGATTGTTTTTTCTACATATGCTTTTTTACCATCAAAACGAATAAGAGCTACCTCATCTTCTGATTCTGCACAAACATAGACATAGTAATCTTTAGCATATGCACTCATTCCAATAAGCATTGAAAATATGACAGTAAAAATTTTAATAGAATTTTTCATTAATTTGTCCCCAGTGGTTCTTCATCAACTAATTTAACAGCCCAAAGACCATTGTAATGATCAGCAAAATAAATCAATCCTTTGTAAGGAATTACTCCCCAAACATTTGTTTCATTTGCAATTTTTCCATTAGGGTCTCTTCCTTCAAAAAAAGCAATTTCGCGGCCCTGAGCATAAAGATCTCCTAATAACTCTCCGGAAATATCGAGTACTCGTATGCCGCCATAGTAATAACCAGCATATAAAATATCACCTTCAACCCAGTGGTTGTGAGACCCAACTTCAGGAACTTGATAGATCGCGGTTTCTTGGGGATTATTAACATCTGTAAAATCTATAAAATGAAAACCTCCCTGATAAATTCTTTCTGCGGAACCAGGGATACTTTTCGCCCATTCATCTCCATTAATCATGTAAAACCTATCAGAAGATTGACTTACAAACGGAAATGTTGCATGGTTATGACCATTAGGGTCTGACTTACTTGCAAGCTTAACAGGGTTCCCAGGGCTTCCCTTGCCGGCCATAGCTAAAAATGGATTAAAACTTGACTTATCCCTTGATTGTTCACGCTGTGGTATTCCTCCAACATCTACGATGTGAACTCCATCTGCCCAATTGGATGAATATGCTATACCATTCTCAACCCATACATCATGAATACTGTGTCCTGGAGTATCCAATTCATATGAACTGACTCTAAATGGGTTTGCGGGATCACTAATATTTATTATATCATACCTCGTACCAGCACTTAAGGCGTATACATGGTCTTGATATATAAATACATTATGAACACCACCAGTTAAATCGTCATCATACATTTTAGTTATTGTAACATTGTATGGATCTGTTACATCAAGAATAACCAATCCATTTTTACGATTAGATGCACCTTCTCTAGAAATAATTCCAACTCGCCCATCTTCGCTTATTTTTACATCATTTACAGTGCGCGCATCAACTTTTATTGTATCAATTATTGTCATCTTTGATGGGTCAGTAATATCCCAGAAATAAGCTTCGCCATCAGCGCTATGTGTGCCTGTAACAGCAAAGTCTTTACCCTTATGCTTGCCAACACCAGCCCACACCCATAAATCAGATGTATGGTGATCTGTGACAGTTCCATGTCCAACTACCTCTATTCTTCTTTTTACGTTTCTTGGAACAACTTTAACTTTCGCTATAGCTGAATACCCGCTTGATTGTGCTGTAATTGTATATACACCAGGAGTTTCCGCAACAAATTTTCCTTCATTAGTAATCGTTCCAGATGCAGGTAATCCAACAGATTCCGATGACTTGTTATTAATGAAAACGTCAGAATAAACAGCCCGTCCGGAATACGAATAAGAAATAGGTACATCCTTAACAGCTCGACCTCGAGAATCTAAAGGGCTAGCATCTAGCTTAATAACATCTCCGGTTCTGATTTGATTTTTAGGAGATGATAAAGTTAATGATTTAACAGGATTTTTCTTTGACTGCACCTTTAATTCCTCCTCAATATCTTCAGCGGAAACGGTGATGACAAACTTGCCAGGCTTCTTCACTGTTAGGTTGCCAAAGCGATCAAATTCTGCGGTTTTATTATTATTTGTTGAAAAATTAACTTCAACATCTTCCCTTAATAAGTTAGCTTTATCAAAAACCTGCGCTTCATAACTAACATTAGTTCCGGTATAAACTTTTTTATCTGGGTCCACAAAAACAATGCGATCTAGAGGTGGGTCAGGAACATCTAATTCAAGTATCCCTGAAACAAATCCACCCTTAAGTCCACGCGCAAAAGCCCTGATTGATAGCTTTCCAGATTTATAAGCCTGGACTGTTATCTCTGAAACCCCAGTGGAATCGCTCATTCTTGGTTCAACAGCAAGAGCTCTTCTCTGGCCTCTAACCATAAATTGGCTTTTTACCTGCTTTCCTTTTGAATCAACTAATCGCACAGTCATTTTTTTAGATTCTCCGACATTCAATGAGATTGATTCTGGCTCAAAAACAAATTTAAAATCTTTGTTTTGTGAGCGTGGGGGTTGTGCAAATAAAATTGCGTAAGATAAAATTGAAATTGAAATAAATTTCTTCATAGCTAAACTCCGTTAAATTGTTTTATTGACCTTCAGAACTGCTTGTTTTTTCCTCAAGCTCAACACAATAAAGGCCTGAATTCATATCCGAAAAGAATATATAATTTTTGTATGGTTGAGCTCCCCATACCATTGGTGCGTTTGGAATTCTTCCATCTTCATGGTACGAAAGATAATGAGCAATCTCTCTACCTTGTTTATAGATATCTCCAAGTAATTCACCTGAAATATCAACTACCCTGAGACCTCCCTGGTAATTACCAGCAAGCAACATGTCACCATAAATCCAGAGGTTGTGCGAACCAGCCTCAGGTACTTCATAAATTGCATCTTCCCTAGGGTTTTCAGGATCGGAAAAGTTTAGGAAGTGGTATGCGCCACGAGGATTAGATGGTTTATTCTTTGTTGCCATAACACCCCAGGGGAAATTTTCATCACCACCAACAATATAGAATTGCCCTGTTGATTCACTTAAAAAGGGGAACGCTGCATGATTTCTTCCAGTTGGGTCCTTCATCTCTGCTAATGGAACAGGATTAGATGGGCTGCCTTGTCCTGCTTTGGCAAGTAGCGGGTTAAATTGAGATTTTGAGCGGTCTGCCTCTTTATGTTTCTTTGCTCCAATATCAACTGCAACAACTCCATCGGCCCAGTTGGATGAGTAGGCGATACCATCTTCGATCCATACATCGTGAATGCTGTGTCCTGGGCTATCCAACTCGTAAACACCGACTCGGAACGGTTTTTTGGGATTATCGATGTTGATGATATCGTACTTACGGCCGTTGTTGACCGCATATACATGGTTCTCATAGATGAATGCATTATGAACACCGCCGGTCATATCATCATTGTACGCGGCGCTGATGGTTACGTTGTAAGGGTCAG
>JAYZHS010000049.1:0-2571 GCA_036166315.1 Fidelibacterota bacterium | reverse complement strand
GAACCGCTGAAATTTTATATCCAAAACCCACAAGAATGAAAACTGTTGCAAGTACCAAAGCTAAATTTGATTCTGGCCCTAAAGCTGCAATTGCAGATTGCATTTCGAAAAAATTTGTTGATCCAGTCAGGCCAAACAATAAACTAAAACCATAAAGCATAATACCGGATGAAAAAGCACCATAAATGACATATTTTAAAGAAGCTTCATTACTTGAAGAATTTCTTTTGAGATAACCAGCAAGAAAGAATGACATAATTGAAACAATCTCAATTGATAAATATACCATTAACATATCAATAGATGATGACATTAGGAACAAGCCAAATGTCATAATAGTCATAATACTAAAATATTCACCTAACCTGTATTCTTTAAGCTCTCCAGAAATAAAACTAATCAACATAACAATAATAGTTGAGAGTAAAATCAATATTTTAAAAAATTGAGAAAATGGATCTAAGGCGACAGTATCCATAAATAGACCCATCGGCGCAGCGCTTTGAAGTCGAATAGCAATATAGGTTAGTATTAATCCACCAATAGACCAATATGCTACCTTATGAGAGTCTTTTCTTTGATAAAATAGATCCGCAATTACAGCAGCTAGTATAGTGACGCTCAATATAAGTTCAGGCCAAAAGAATGCTAAACTATTTAAATTATTCATCTACCACCTTTTACATTGCCGAAGCAAGTCCGCCAAATGATATTACCGAATCAATTAATACATTTAATGTTGCAGCCACTAGATCCAAGAAGGGTCTAGGGTACACCCCTAAAATCAGAGTAATAACTGCCAAAGGAAGCAAGGTAAACACCTCTCTTCTATTTATTTCAGGGATGTCATTATATTTTTCATTTGCAGGCCCAAAAAACATTCTCTGAAATGCCCATAAGAAATATGCCGCATTGAGGAGAATACCCAAGGTTGACATAATCACTATCGCTTTAAACACCGGAAATGCTCCAATAAATATCATTGCTTCACTTACAAAGCCACTAAAACCAGGTAACCCTAGCCCAGCAAAAAAAGCAACAGCAACAAAAGCAGTATAGATTGGCATTTGTGTTGCAAGACCGCCAAATCCTTCAATATCTCTATGATGAGCTCTATCATAGATTACACCAACAAGGATGAATAACATGGCGGAAATCGTTCCATGATTAAACATTTGAAAAACCGCACCTCCTAACCCTGCTTGCGCACTAATTAGGTTACCTCCGTTCATTTCTGCAGCTGCAATTACAGCTGCCATACCCAGTAGAGTGTAGCCCATATGATTAACAGAAGAATAAGCTACTAACTTTTTTAAATCTTTTTGCGCAAGAGCGCACATTGCTCCCCAAATCACATTAATTAACCCCAAAACAGCAAGCGCCCCAGCAAACCAAAATACACCATCAGGCAACATCGTATAATTAATTCTTAGCATTCCATAAACACCTAGTTTTAACAAAACACCTGCAAGAATAACAGAGATCGCCGTTGGCGCTTCAACATGCGCCAAGGGTAGCCATGTATGAAAAGGAAACACTGGAACTTTGATCGCAAAACCAATGAATAATAAAACCCAAATTACTTTAATTGCACTCATTCCCCACCAGAGCATTCCATTTAATGCAATAGGCGCTCTTTCCATTAATAAAAGCATATCAAAAGTATTTCCACAGGTAAAGTATAGTGCCAAAATTGCAATAAGCATTAAAACTGAACCCGCTAAAGTATAGATAAAGAATTTAATTGCTGCATATTCACGCTGTGGACCGCCCCACATACCAATAAGGAAATACATTGGCAAAAGCATTACTTCCCAAAAAATATAAAAAAGGAAAAAATCCAAAGCTAAAAAAACACCCATCACTCCAGTATTCAAAAGTAAAAAGAGAGAGAAATATCCCTTTACAGCATTAGTAATGTTCCAGCTTACAAAAATACCTATAAACCCAATCAGGGCCATCAAAAACACCATTGGTAAGCTTAATCCATCTACGCCTAAGATATAGGTAATATTAAATGACGGTATCCATTCCGCCCTTTCCATAAACTGAAGATTGCCATTGCTAGAATCAAAAATGCTCCATAGATAAATAGCCAGAAGCAATTGAATACCAGATGCAAAGGCTGCAGTTTGTTTTATCAGGTTTGATCTATCTCTAGGAATTAATGTAATAATGCCCATTCCTATGATAGGAAGCCAAATGATCCAACTGAGTATATGATCCATATTTTTTCCTTTATAAAATCTCTAGGTTGTTTGAATAACCAAAATTATGATAACACCAATTAAAGCAAATAACATGTAGTTTTGCAATCGACCTGTTTGTAGTGTTTTTAAATTTTTACCAGCGCCATGAGCTGTTCTACCAATACCATCAACTAATGTTTGATCAAGCCCATCAAAATCAAGTCGTCCTGTAATTCGAGATAAAATTTTTGTAATATATCCAAAACCATTAATAAAATATTTATCGTATAAATCCCAATCGATATAGGCAACAGCATTGCAGAGCTTTAGAAATGGTTGATATAAAAATCTATTATAATTCTCATCAAAATAATACTTGTTC
>JAYZHS010000048.1:0-4771 GCA_036166315.1 Fidelibacterota bacterium | reverse complement strand
CTAAAACTAAATTATTCTTCTAAGACAGCAGTGGATTAACATGTACAAAGAACAATCCGCAGCTATTAAAGTAAATTATCCAATTATTTTCAGAGTTTCTGGTCTAGTTGGTCTTTTATTGACAATTGTATCGTTTTTAACATTCCCACGCTTTGTAAACAAGATGGTTCTTGATGAAGAGGTCCAGATTGTTATTGAACAAATTGATATTCCACAAACGGAACAGTTTGATAGACCACCCCCACCAGCCAGACCATCTGTTCCTGTAGAATCTGAAAGTGAAGATGTTGCAGATGATGTAACCCTAGATGAGTTTAATCTTGATGATTTTGATGCGTGGGATGCGCCACCACCTCCACCAGAAGGACCCAGAGTAAAATTTATTCCTTACGATGATCCTCCAGTCCCCTTGACGCCAATTAGGCCAAAATATCCTGAAATTGCCCAAGAAGCTGGTATTGAAGGCACTGTAGTTGTTCAGGTTTTCGTTGATGATAAAGGTAGGGTAAAAGACACCGTAATTCTAAAAGGAATTCCAAATACTGGCTTAGATGAAGCTGCATCTGATGCGATTAGACAAGTTCGATTTAGACCAGCTAAGCAACGAGAGCGCGCTGTGGGTGTTTGGATATCAATTCCAGTCAATTTCAAACTTAAGAGCTAGGTTAGAACCTTAAATATATCTACTGGCTTCCTTTTACCTTTTACTTCAATGGGGGCTAATTTTCTAGTTTTGTATTCATCGCCAATTTCATCTTTGACACTTTTTGAAATTATTATTTTTAATGGTCCAGCAAAAGAGCATAATCTTGCTCCTAAGTTTACTGTGTCTCCTATAACAGTATAATCCATTTGATCTTTTGAGCCTATATTGCCTGAAATTACTTTTCCCTTATTTATCCCTATACCGGCATTGATGGGTACTTTATTTTTCTTGATGCGGCTATCATTGAATTTTCGCAATGCCTCTACCATGCCAATAGCAGTTTTTACAGCACGATCAGCATCATCCTCTCGTGAAATTGGAGCGCCAAAGACCACCATTAATTCATCGCCAACTATTTTGTCAAGGGTACCATCATATTTGAAAATAATGTCTATCATTTCACTAAAATAAGCATTAAGCGTGGTAACCACTTCCTTGGGTTTCATTTTTTCTGACATTGCTGTGAACCCTCTTATATCACTAAACAAAACAGTGACTTCACGTTCCTCACCACCAAGATTCAATTTTTGTTCATCATCAAGAAGTTGATCCACAACGCTTTTAGAAACATAGCGCTTAAATGTGTTTTTAATTTTACTCTGCTCAGTTATGTCTTCAATGGCAACCACCATGCCTAAGTGTTTGTTTTTTTGATCTTTAAGAGGCGCAACCGAATAATTAATTTTTGTGTTTCTCGATTTAGTTAATAGCGAGCTATTTAATTCAGAAATTGTTTCTAGCTCATGCTCAGCGGCATCGATTGCATCACATATATTTTTATCTTTTGAAAAGAAATAGGAATAATGCTCACCAATGATTGATTTTGATTTATCTCCAAATAAATCCTTAGCAGCTTTATTGATTGAATCGACTTCACCAATTAAATTAATTGTTATAACGCTAGTTGCAATACTACCCATAATGCTCTCATTAAATCTTTTTGCAGCATTGATTTCTTCAAATAGCTTAGCGTTGTCCATAGCGATTCCCGCTTGAGAGGAAAGGGCTTCTAATATATCAACATCATTGTTTTCAAAAGGCACCACGCCTTCGCGAGACTCCTTGTCTCCCAATACAATACAGCCTAGTATATTTCTCTTTCCAACAATTGGCGAGACTATACATTCTTTATAATTTGATTTTAGTAAAAGCGGATTTTTATTATCGTTTGATATTTTTATTGATTCTTTTTCTTTCCAAATTGATTTAAATGGAATAGAATTTTTAGAAAACATAGCATCTTTTATTTTACTTTCATCGATGTTAAATGAAGACAAAACATCAAGCAGGGGACTATTTTTTTGTGTTTTTAATATAAACCCAGATGAAGCATTTAAAGTGGACACAGATCTGATTAATACCTCAGACGCAAGTTCATTAATATCAAGAACGGAGTTAAGAGAAAGACTAATATCAAATAGAGTTTGCAGCTCTAGCACTTTTAAGCGGAGCTCCATCCTTTTATCTTTGATATTTCCAATCAGTTCTTGGTTATGTAATGAATCCGTTAGATGGTTACAGATTATTTCTAATATCTTTTTATCAAGACTTTGGTAAGCTTCCCCGGTAAATTTATTTCCCAGAGCTACAATACCTAACAAATTTTCTTTATAAAATAAGGGCACCATTACCGATGGATTTAGTTCCTGACAATAATTCGAAAGACTATTATCTGATTTTGCAGAAAATAGCTTTTTGATCTGCGACTTATTTAAATTCGCATTTTTGTAATCAAGCAAACTTTTTTTCTGATCAGATTCTATTTTTAAATCAACCTTAGGCTTGCGAACACCATGCGCGGATAGAATTTTGCATTTTGTTCTTTTGATGCCAATGATTGCACCCTTTGAAGCCATCATGGTTCCTAGGATAATTCTTAATACGCCCTTAGTTATTCCAGAAGAACCTTCTTGGTCGATGAGGACTTCACCAAGCTCATCTAATGAGCTAAGGTAGAAGTTAATTTTATCTTTGTACTGAGCGGCTGAAGACAAGAATACTAGCTAGCCAGATCCGCCACGCCAGCTTCTTCGTCTTTGTAAATTGTGGAATACTTAGTTAACCCCATAATATTGAATGTTTTTTCAACAATTGATGCCAAGTTGCAATATGCAAGCTTACCATCAACTCCTTGAAGCTTTTCAATAATTTCAATCAAAATTGACACCCCAATACTATTTACAACTGTGGATTTTTCGAGATTAATTAGAAATTTACTTTTCCCCTTATCCATATGCTCATCGCATACTTCAGAAATTTTTTCGCCACCGATATTATTTAAATAACCTTCAGTAGCAATTACTACCACATCATCGACTTCTTTAACTGTTACCTGAAAATCTGACATGAGATATTTCTCCTAGATTTATGATTTCTTTTTTGTCATGGTTACCGTTGTGCCTTCATCAGTTGACTCAAACTCAACAGTATCCATTAATTCTTTAATTAACTGCAATCCCCAACCTCTTTTGTGATCAGATTTAATTTTCTGTTCGATTTTTGGAATTTTCACAGTATTGCTATCAAAACCTACACCTTGATCGGTTACTTTTATAACAAGCGTATTTTCTTCAATAGCAAAATTTATTTCTACCTGGCCCTCTTCAGTTTTGGAATGTTCAAATGCATTAATACATGCTTCAATTAGCGCCATCTTTATTTCATCACTTTGATCTTGACTTAGGCCCATATGTCGAGCTACTACCTCAGATGTCTGAGTAGCGGCAAGCTCCATATCAGGAATAATGGGAATTGATAGTTCAACCTTAGGGTTTTTGGCCATGATAAATCCTATAATTTATAGTGTTAATGTAAGATAAATAGTTTATTCAATAAAATCATTATGCTTGAGCAGAACCCGTATTATTATTTTTCTTAAAAATAACCAAAGTAATATCATCAGGATTTTGTATACCATCTAGCCATTTATCTGATAATTCAATTAATGAGTCTTTAATTCCAGATGCAGACTTTGATCCATTTTCTTTAATACAATCTTTTACAGCAGGATAATCCAACATTTCCCCGCTGTGATTAGGGGCCTCAGGAAGTCCATCAGACATTAATACAAGAGCATCTCCATCTTCAAAATCAATTTGATAACGATCAAACTCTTCATCATAAAAACTTCCTAGCGGTGTTCCAACAAGCTCTATTTCGTTAACCGAGTTTGTTTTTTTTGAATAATGGTAAACAGGTGGCATAGCAGCTGAGCTAATATTAACGTGACCATTTTTAAATTCAAGTAGGTTCAAACTCATTCTAATACGACCTATTTCAACGCTTTTAACGATATTATTTAGATCAGTCAACATTTTATTTGGAGAACGTTTTTCTATTCCTTTTAAACCAGCTTTAGTAATAGATACCATCATGCCTGATGTAGCTCCGTGCCCCGTTGCATCACCACAGGCAGCAATAAGAGTCCCATCTTCTAATTCAAAAAAGTCATAATAATCTCCACCTACTTCTGTTGCTGTTCTAATATATGTTTCAACTTCAACGTTTTTCATTTCAGGCACTTTTTTAGCTAATAACTTTAATTGAAGATCTCTAGCCTCTTCAAGCTCTTCTGATCTTCTGGATTCTTCCATTTGTTGTTGCAATTTTCTTGCCCTAACTGTTGTAAATACATAAATACCACCTGCGGTAAATAAAACATAGGCTGTAATCGCCCACCAGGTAAAATACCAAGGCGGTATATAATCAAAGTCAATTATTGATTGAATTGCGCCAGATCCAGCAGATTGAATTTTTAAAACTTTATCGGAATAACCTATTTTTGAAATAGATATATTTTCGCCAGCTTTTTTTGTGAAAATTTCTTCATTTTCTGATGAACCAAAGCTGTAACTATAAAGATTTTGCTTTGCTTTATATAATGATGGAAACGAAACAATGATATCCAGAGATGTAATATATGGAGGAACAACAACCTCATCATTCATAAATGGTAACATGTGTTCAATATTTTTTGAATCGGTTCCAATCACTCCTTTAATTATAACATCAGAAGTTGATATTGATTTAGAAAGCATAGAAATATCAATAGAATATTGATCATTA
>JAYZHS010000047.1:0-3325 GCA_036166315.1 Fidelibacterota bacterium | reverse complement strand
AAGGTTTAATTCCTTCTTTCCCGAGTAAGACTTTTCCCAGTCATATAACCATAGTTACTGGTAAACACCCATCAGGGCACGGTATCATATCAAATAGAATGTTCGATCCAATTTTTAATGAATATTTTTACATTGGCGAAAATAGTAAACCTGTTCTTGATGGAAAATGGTATGAAGCAGAACCAATTTGGGTAACAACAGAAAAACAGGGTAAAAAAGCAATGACCATGTTCTGGCCTTCTTCCGATGCTGAAATTATGGGAATAAGACCATCGGAATATTTTGTTTATGATGGATCTATTTCGCATAATGAACGAATTAGTCAAATAATCAGATGGATAGATTATCCACCTGAAAAACGTCCGCATTTAATTACATTATATTTCAGCGATGTAGATTCTAAGGGTCATCGTTATGGACCTGATTCAGAAGAAACAATAAATGCCATAGAGGCCATGGATAAAACTATAGGTAGTTTGATATCGGAATTAAAATCCAGAAATTTCTATGATCATATTAACATAATCATCACCACCGATCATGGGATGACAACCATATCACAAGATTCTGTTATTTTTTTAGATGACTATATTAATTTAGATGATGTGGAAATAGTTGACTGGGGTCCTGCATCAGCCATATTGCCAAAAGTTGAAATTGATGATATTTTTTCAAAATTGATTGATGCTCACCCTAAGTTGGATGTTTATAAAAAAGGTGAATTGCCAGATGAGCTTCATTATAATAACCACAGACGAATTCAGCCAATAATTGCAATAGCCCATGAGCATTGGTCAATCAGCGATAGGAATACCTATAATTCAAATCCATCAAGATATAATGGAGGAAACCATGGATATTATTCTTCCTATGAATCAATGAAAGGGATGTTTATAGCACGGGGTCCAGGGTTTAAAGAAAATTTTATAGGTCCTGGTTTTAGCAGCATACACTTGTATGAATTAATGTGTCATTTACTTAAGATTGACCCTGTAAATAACGATGGATTACTTGATTCAACTCTAATGTATCTTTCAAACAAATAAAGCAACACTTATGGATTCAAAACTTATTTGGCTTGCTACATTCGTTGGTTTGTACTGGGCATATTGTTTATACTGGGGCTTCAAAGGTGCCCGATCAGCAAAGACATCAACAGATTATTTTCTAGCTGGACGCTCCATTGGAATATGGGTTTTCGTACTAGCTGCCACAGCTACCAGCTTTAGTGGTTGGACATTTGTTGGTCACCCTGGTAAAATATTTACCGATGGGTTGCCTTACGCATTTGCATCATTTTATGCGCTAACGATTCCTTTTACAGGTGTCCTATTTTTACGGCGACAATGGGTGTTGGGTAAAGCGTATCGCTATATTACTCCAGGTGAAATGTATAGTGATTATTATGGTGGCAACACAATCAGAATGCTAACTGTCTTGGTTGCATTTCTTTTTAGCGTCCCTTATTTAGGTGTTCAACTGCGTGCATCGGGTGACCTATTTTATGTACTTACTGATGGATTAATAAGTGCAAATATTGGAATGTTTGCATTATCAGCAATTGTAATGATTTATGTGGCGTCCGGTGGTTTGAAATCTGTGGCGTTTGTCGATTGTGCCCAAGCAATTTTATTAGCGATTGGTATAGTTATTTTAGGGGGAATTACAATTCATTATGCTGGTGGCTGGTCTGGTTTTTCAAATTCTTTTGCTGAGATTGTTCGCAATGATATTGTATCTGGGAAAAATCTGACTCCCGATGGTCATTCTACAAGAGTTGCTTTGCCTGGTGGTATACAATATGTTTCATCTGGGTCTAAAGCGATTGGTGGGCCGTGGACTGGAATTATGTGTATGACATATATGTTTGCATTGATGGGTATCCAATCATCCCCTGCATTTTCAATGTGGGCGTTTTCAAATAAAACTTCGAGAGCATTTCGTTGGCAACAAGTTGTTGCTTCATCTATTGTAATTGGAATTATTCTCTTTTCATTTACCATTATACAAGGGTTGGGTGGACATGTCTTAATCGAAAAAGGTGTAATTGAAAGCGCCACAGATAAGAACCTAATCCCTCAATTAATTAATCTTTTATCTGATAGTGCACCCTGGTTAGTTGGTTTGCTGGCAGTATGCGCGCTGGCAGCTATGCAGAGCACAGGTGCAGCCTATATGTCAACATTTAGTGCAATGGTAACCAAAGACATCTATGCTAAATATGTTTCACCAAAATCATCAGATAAAAAACAAAAGTTTATTGGAAGGTTTTTTGTAATTATCGTGACTGCTGCTGCATTGGTGGTTGCTGCCAATTCGAACCAGGCCATTGTAATGTTAGGTGGCCTAGCTGTCGCATATGGATTTCAGATGTATCCATCGCTTATAGGTATTTGTTATTATAAAGGGTTTAACAATAAAGGGGTTGTTGCTGGATTAATAATAGGCTTGATAGCGGTTACACTTACCGATAGAACATCTATTTGGTTTGGTGTGCCATGGGGAGCATATCCTTTAACTATACATAGTGCTGGTTGGGGAATCTTCTTTAATTTAATTACAACATTTATAGTATCTAGCCTTACAAAAGAGACAGAATTAGAAAAATATAATAAAGATAGAACTCATGAATTATTATCAACAGTTTCGGGAATGAATTTTTATCAAAAGAAAAAAGTAAAGCTGGCTTGGGTGCTCACCTTGACTTGGTTCCTTGTTGGCTTTGGCCCGTTTGCAACAATTGGAAATACATTATTTTCAGATCCTAATTCACCTAGCTTATGGGTACCATTTGGCCTACCATCATTATGGGTTTGGCAAATTATCTTTTTAGCATATGGTATTTTTGTTATGTGGTTTCTAGCTTTTTATATGGATCTTTCAAAACCCATTGATCCCGATCGGGTTGATAGAGTAGCAAAGTCACTGATTTAATTACAAACTCAAGGTAAAATGAAAAAACATATTATAAAACTAGTTGTCTCTTATTTACTTATTCTGCCAATATTTGCACAGATGGGCACTTGGACTATTGGTAATAGAAACCATCCAGAACTGGATTGGAAAACCATTACCACACAAAGATTTAATATCCATTATCATGATGGCTTAAAAGAAACTGCGATAAAAAGTGCAAAAATAGCTGAACACGTCATGCCAACATTGATGCAGCAAATGAACCTTGATACGATTCCTAGGGTTGATATTACCCTAACACGCGAGGATGAGTTCACAAATGCTTTTGCAGTTATTGCAGCTTATCAGGTATTTATCTGGGTAGAACAAAATGATGTTGGCCCATACCTTGAAAAGAATAAATGGCTGG
>JAYZHS010000046.1:0-3054 GCA_036166315.1 Fidelibacterota bacterium | reverse complement strand
TACGGAAACTATGAACCAGCGATAACTTTAGAAGAGTATGGCATGAAAGAGTCCAAGCATTATACGCATAGCCCAGGAGATAAGCTTTTACTTGATCGAAAGCTTGATTACTTATGGACAAACACTTCATGGACAAATGCAGCAACCCATCAGGATGCTACCACGCTATCAGATCATATTCCCGTTACAGCTAACTGGAGCGTGGAATGAAAATAGCGCATTTATTATTTATTTTTTCATTTATTTCTGCTCAATGGAGTAGTGAATCGGCACATCTACTTGAAAAGAATCGAAAAGAAGTGGGCCTCTTTACGCCGTTTAAAATGGGGATTAATAATGGTTCTGAACTTAGCATAAATAAGTTCTTAATGATGCCAAGCGCATCTTTGAAACAAGAAATGATAATGTATAATTCTTGGAAAATGGCGCGGATATTTAGAATTGAATACCCTACCCCTGGGCTTAAATGGCTTCAAAGTCCTCTGGGCTTAGAGATGGGTGCCCCCAATAAATTTTCTTTAATTTCTACGCAGTTTTCTATACCTCAAATGCTATCATTTTATACTGAAATAATTGGAACAAAGGGTGGTGTAAAATCTGGGCAATTATCCCTTAATGCCGGTATTGGGGTTGCGTTAAATGGAAAAGAACTTTCCGATGATGCTACTATTGACCTTCCAATTATATACCCAAGATTATCGGTATACTATAATGATTTTATTTTAAAATCTGGTGGCGGGTATTATCGTCAACTTACAGATAAATTATATTATCTTATAGATTACGATATGTATCTGATGCCTGGCGGTCGGGGGCGCTATGCTTTTGAACAGCAGGGATTGGCCGTTTGGCAAAACAGCAATAAATTTCGTCTTTCTTTTGGATATAAATTAATTGCTGGAGAATATCCATTCGGTGCTCAAGCCCATTTATTTCCAACAATAAATATTCAATTTGGCTGGTAAACTTTCTTTCAAGGTATTATTTGGTTTAGTTTTTCTTTCAATTGGCTTCAGCCAGTTGATGAAAGATTCCGATCTTCTAATCAATGAATTAGGATGCGGTAATTGCCATGCGGGTATTGATAATTCCACCTTAATTCCCCTAAGAGCTCCAGACTTAAGTAATTCTGGTTCAAAATATAATCCCGCATTTATATTTGATTACCTTAAATCCCCCAAAGGTATTCGTAAAAATATCGGCAAATCAAGAATGCCTAATTTCAATTTCTCAAACGCTGAGGCATTAGCTTTAACAAAGTATTTAGATTCAAAAAAAATTGAAAACATGAACCCCCCGCGATATCAAAATGATAAAAACCTAGATGCAGTTCAATTAATTTCAAATGATTATCAATGTACATCGTGTCATGTTTTAAATGCAGAGGGGCAAGAAAAATCAATTAATCTTAATCTAACTGGTGCTAGGCTTAAAAAAGAATGGATTTATGATACTATCTACTATCCGCAAAAACATATATCAACAGGCACGGCTATGCCTCAATTTTTTGATGTAAATGATAATAGCTCAAAAAAAATTGTCACTTCAATGACTAACTACCTTTTAGCGCTTAGCAAATCAAATCTCAAAAATCTTAACAAAAAACTCAAAAAAGCGCAAAAGCAATTTCCTGAAATAACCGTAGAAGAAGGACGAAAAATTTTTCAATCTCAAAATTGCATGAGCTGCCATACGATGGAAGGTGAAATTACATGGTTTGCTGAGCACAACGCACCAAACATAGCTATTCAAAAGATGCGCACTAAAGATTCTTGGTTATACACCTATTTAAAAGAACCCCATCCAATTCGTCCCAACGGGTATTATCCCGGCACAGGCAGCAGGATGCCAAATTATAATCTAAGCCAAGATGAGGTTAATAAAATTTTGAGCTGGTTTAAGACCTATGCGCTAAAAACATCACTGCAGCCAATCTCAAATTTTCAAGTAGAGAAAGTGGAAAATTTATTAAATGATAATTTATCATGCCTTGGATGCCATCAGTTGAATGGAAAGGGAGGCATTGTAGGCCCTGATTTAACAAATGTTGGCACACGCCTTACTGATGGATATATAAAGATGTCCATTGAAAAACCGCATATGGTTTTACCTGAAAGCATAATGCCTAAACAGAATATAGATAAAAAAATTAGCAAGCTTTTACAGTCCTACCTGGCAATGCAAAAAAACCCATCAGGCTCAAAATATATTGACCTAATCAAAAATAAACCTTATCAGATCAATAATAACTATATATCAAATTGCGCTGCTTGTCATGGATTAAAAGGAGCTGGAAATGGCTTTAATGCTGCATATCTTCCTGTTGAGCCAGGAAATTTAACCGATGCTGAAAAAATAGCCCAAAGATCCGATGATACATTATACGAAACATTATATAATGGGGGGAAAATTATGAAAAAGCATCATTTCATGCCTGGCTGGGGATTGAAACTTTCACATAAAGAAATTGTTGAATTAGTTGAACAGATAAGACAGTTTTGTGACTGCACTTCACCCAATTGGGCAGAAAAATAAAAAAATAGACGAAAATTTTTTTCTGATGTATATTTTATACTTCAAATATACTGAATGCATAAATAGGAGGTAGTTCATGCGATCAATAATATATGTAATGGCTTTGTTTTTATTCAGCGCTTTAAGTGCTCAGAAAAAAGTACATTTTGATTTTGGATCTGATTCAATAGAGGTTAATGTAGGAGAAACTAAAGAAATTCTCATTAAACTATTGGATGACAAGAAAAAGTTAGTAGACAACCCATTTTATGTCTATGGTCAAAGAGGAACTCTTTCTGTTTCTCCAAGAATTAGCGAATCAAAGGGGAAAGTAAAAGTAACATTAAAGGTTCATAAGCCTGGACGGCTCGAGCTTACCACTCAAACGGTCACAGTGAAAAGAGATGACAGGGTAAGAGGTAGCCTTATAGTTAATGTTCCCTATCCTCCAATTGAGAGCGTTACATTTTTAAATAATCCAAAGAAGTTATACACCAATACTGTGACCAATTTATCAGCAACAGTAAAAGATAAAGCAGG
>JAYZHS010000045.1:0-10057 GCA_036166315.1 Fidelibacterota bacterium | reverse complement strand
CTATGCTCGCCGCTAGCCTTTCAGCATTAGTCCCAGGATCGGGGAGAATCTATGGAGGTAGATTAATTATGGATGGTATCTACGGCTTAATGGTTTCATCATTGACAATTCAGATGGCTCAAAAAAGTATTAAAAAAGAAAGTGCAATTTCCCCTTTTTTTATTGGAGTAGCTCTTACAACTTATTTTGGCGAAATATATGGGGCTTATAGAACTGCAAAATATTATCAAAGCCACCCAAAATCCGGAGACGAGAATTAAAACTATGAGTAAAATAAAAATGGGCAATATATCTAAGGCTTCTAACAATGGTGGAAACTGGATTGGTGTTGGTGCGGCGATAGGGGCAGCAGTTTTTGCCGCCACAAATGAACCAGTATGGATAGCGATAGGTGTTGCAATTGGCGCAGCGCTTGGCTGGCGAAAACCAAAAGGTCAAAACGAAGATTAATATTGTAACGGATACTCCACTACAATAGAGTAATGATGAGCCACTGAGCGGAATCGAACCGCTGACCTACGCATTACGAATGCGTTGCTCTACCAACTGAGCTACAGTGGCAATTAAAAAAACAATTATTCTTTATTTAATAATTTTTCAAAGAAAGGAACAAATTTTCGATCAAAAAACTGTTTGTTAGTCTCCCATATTTCACGGCCATAATTTGAACGATAAAAACTTAAACCTATTCTATCGAAAGCTCTTTCATCAAGGATATTATCCTCTAGTTGGAGAAAAATATTTTCAACTCTACGAAGACCAGTCATAACTGTTAAGAATAATTGCATATCATCAATTGGATCAAAATCTTCTCTTAATGCGCCATCGTACAATTTCACAGTTAAACGAGCTAGGTTTCTATCAGTTGCCATGGCAAGATAGAGCTCTGTAGCTTGATCGGATATAGCCTGATTGGTTGCGCCTCTTACCGCAGTAGTATTTTGCCGTATTTCCATCCCTACAAAAATCAAAGATGCAATCACACTTACAAATCCAACAAGTTCTAGTGTATTTCTTTTCATAGAGTGTAAATATTAACCAATCATTCTATTCCAAGAAGATCAATTTCAAATATTAGTGTAGAGTTAGCTGGTATGGGACCGCTATCTCTATCCCCATAACCCAACTCTGGTGGAATAGTAAGCTTTCGCTTACCGCCAACTTTCATCCCTATAAGACCTTCATCCCAGCCTTTAATTACTTGACCCGCTCCTACTGTAAACCTGAATGGGGTTCTCCCTGGGTTTAAAGAAGAATCAAATTTCGTGCCATCTTCTAGTAGGCCAGTATAATTAACTGTTACGATATTAAATTTTTCAACCTCTTGGCCTTCTCCAATTTTTATATCTTCAATAACTAATCCATTACTCATTGTTTGTTTTTCCTTACTACAGCTTACTGTGATTAATAAAATTGCTAGTGTAATAATATGCCACTTCATTTGCATTTTTTACTCCAAATTTATACGTTAAAGTTTACATCAGTTGAGAGATTAGATTTTCCTTAAATTTATGGGTTGCTGAATATATTTAAAATGATAATAGGAAACATTTTTTATAACAGAATCGTATCATATGTATCCGAGAAGAAAAATTAACTATAAACTCAACATGCAGCTAATTCGCAAACTACATCTACTACTACTATTCTCCTTTATCATTGGTCAATCCGATGATAGACTGAGATTAAAAAAAGCTGATATTCTAGAAAATATTACCGTTGATGGAGTATCAATGCAATATTTAAAGGGTAATGTTGTCTTTCAAAAAGGCAAAATGACCATGAAGTGTGATTGGGCTAGATTCAATAAGCGCACAGAAAATGGGTTTTTATTTGGTAATGTTTCCATGAATAAGGAGGAGCAAAACCTAATTGCTGATTCGTTATTTGTTGACTCACCGAAAGATATTCTAATTGCCTATAGTAATGCGCAGGTATGGGATTCTACCTACAGTTTAAATGCAGATACGTTGTTCTATTTTTCCGAACTTGATAGTGGATCAGCAAATGGAAGCGCTGTACTGGTTCAAGGAAAACAAACAATCAATGGGGATAGGATAGAATACAAAGATCTTCCAGAATCTGATGGTGTCTCGTATTCTGCTCGAGGCAATGTAACTATTATTGAGGAAGGGCGCTTAGCTACCTGCGGTGAGGCAATCTATGATCGCAGCAATGGTAAGACCATACTTAAGCTAAACCCAAAAATTTTAGATAGCGGTCAAACAATTTCAGGAAGTGAAATTTTCTTAGAATACGATGAAGATGAATTGCAAAATATTTTTATCCCTAGCAATGCAAAAGCAACGCACCCAATCACAGGTAATAGAAAGTGGCTTGAAATTATAAGCGAGGATACGATAGAATATTCCGATACTGCTAGTTTTGTTGATGATATGACAGGTGCAACTTTAAGAGGGTTTTTTGTAGATGGTTCGCTTGACTCATTAAGACTGGAAGGTATGGCAACTACATTATATCATCTTTTTGAAGACTCTGTCTATCAAGGAAGAAATCAGGTCTCTGGCGATACAATAAGTATGCGGTTTAACGATAAGGATCTAGAACAAATTTTTGTTGCAGGAGGATCAAGAGGAACTTATACCCCTGATTCTACTAGTCAAGATGTAGATGGTCCGGTAATTTATTCATCCGATGATATTGAATATGATATAGCAGGAGAATACATGGATCTACATGGTGACGCAGATATTGAATATACAAATGTTGCTTTATCGGCAGGATTTATAAATATGGAGTGGAATAAGAATTTATTGAAAGCAACCCCTATGTCAAATCGAGATTCCACGTATGGTTTTTTATTACCTTCAATGATCGAAGCAGAAAAAGACCCCCTTAAAGGTGATTCAATGGTATACAATCTCGAAACACGCCAAGGAAAAGTTATTAAAGGTAAAACCAAGGCTGAAGATGGTTATTATCATGGTGAAGAAATACGAAATCAAGATATGGATATTTTTTACGCTGAAGATGCTGCTTATACAACCTGCGAGCTTGATCATCCCCATTTCCATTTCCAGATGAATAGAATGAAAATGATTAATGAAGACAAAGTAGTAGCAAGACCCATCGTGCTTTATATCGCTGATATTCCTGTATTTGGTCTACCCTTTGGTGTTTTTCCCCATCAAAAAGGGAGAAGGCGTTCAGGGTGGATCATGCCATCGTATGGAACAGATGCCAGATGGGGTGGGTATGTAAATGGATTAGGATATTATTGGGCTGGCAGCGAATATTTTGATACAAAACTAACGATGAGTTTTTATGATCGCGATGGAATTACTCTGCGATCAAAAAATAATTATACAAAAAAATATAAATTTTCAGGCAATATAGATCTCGAGACCAAGCAAAGATTCTCTAGCTCTACCCCTGAGGAAGAAAGAGATATTTTCAATCTAGGTAAAAACCGTCAGAGTGATTACGTATTAAGATGGAATCATAGACAGCAGTTAAGAAACAACCAATCAGCTTCAGTCAATGCAAGCTACTACTCAAGCGGTGATTATAATCGTCGAACAGGTATTGAGCAGCAGAAACGCCTTAACCAGCAAGCTGTTTCTAACGCTACCTATTCAAAACGATGGCCAAAATCAAGAAATAGCTTAAGCATCAATTTATCATCTAGAAGAGATTTAATGGCTGAACAAAAAATTAATCAAAATTCTCCATTTTATACTGCCCCAATAAGAGAAGGTCAGCAAATTAATATTTCAAATAATGTCTTTCCTCAAATGGCTTTTTCACATAGTCAGCGCGCGCTCTTCCCAACTAAAGCAAAGAAGAAAAATTGGTACAATAATATCAATTATCATTATTCATCCAGATTTACAAATAATCAAAAATACTTTTATGAGTCTGAAGCTTACACATTAGATGATAGCACTTCTGCATTTAGATGGGCCGCAAATTCGGAAAATGAAATCGAAGAGCAAACCTTTTCTGATTATGTTATTTCTCACACTTCTGGAATTAATATGTCATCTAAAATTTTTAAGTATTTTAATATTACTCCAAACCTGTCATTGAAATCAGACTGGGTAAATAGATCTTTTTCAAGCTACATTGATTCTTCTGGCCAAATAAAAAAGAATGAAGTTATTGGATTTGCAGCTCGAACAACCGGATCTTTCAATCTTAATATGAATACTCAGATTTACGGTTTGTTTCCATTTAAAATTGGAAAAATTGATTTGATCAGGCATGTTGCATCGCCTTCTATAGGCTATTCATACAGGCCTGATTTTTCAAAAGAAATATTAGGCTCAAATCCCAAGTACTATGAGGTCATCAAGCAGGATGATGGTGAAATCGTTTATTTTGACCGATTTGCTGGAACCCTAGCTGGTGGTACCCCGCGAGGCGAAAATCAGTCGCTAAATTTTTCATTAAATAATGTTTTTCAGGCAAAAATTATTGATGGGGATCAAGAAAAAAAGCAAGATTTGTTCTCATGGAGACTTAGTACAAATAAAAATTTTGTATCGGATACGTTTCAATGGGGCAATCTTAATTCATCTATTCGCGCAAATATAAGACAAAAATTGAATTTAGATTTCTCAATGACGCATGATTGGTATGATTTCGATCAAGAAAATAATATGAGAATCAATAAATTAAAAATGGCTGGTGGTATTCCATCCCCGAGGCTTATCAATGCTAGGTTTTCAACAGGTTTTAGATTTTCTGGCAAACGCAACTTACAAAAAGAGAACGGCATAGAAACAGTCAACGAAGACACATTGGATTTAAATGAAAGAATTGACGGAGCAAATCTACCCAGCCTATTTGATAGGTCTGAATCAAGAAAATCAAATAGAAGTAATCCATTAAACCTGTGGGCTACGACTGCATCATTTAGCTTTGCTTATAACAATGCAAATCCAAATAATCCTCAAAAAACTTTTTGGATGTCATCAAACTCCACTATACAGCTTACGCAAGCCTGGAAGATTCAATACAACGCTAGGTTTGATTTGATTGAGCAAAACCTAGTCAGCCATACATTTTCAATTTATCGAGATCTGCATTGCTGGGAAATGAGTATCAATTGGACACCAAATGGATATGCCTCCGGTCTGTATCTTCGAATAAATGTCAAGTCGCCTAGTTTAAGCGATTTGAAGTTCGAACAGCGTGGAGGAACATTTACTAGACCTTCGCTTTTTGATCGATAGATTATGAAATCAAATAACGAAAAAAATTGGGTTGTAATTGGCACATACAATGGAAATGTGAATGCAGAGATGGCTAAAAACATCCTTATTGATAATAATATTCCTGCATATATCAAGAGCGATTTTTTTGGAAGCGCGTATAATTTAAACGCATTCGACATACCCACAGGTTCGGTTAAATTGTATATTCCTGAAGCATATAAGAAAAAAGCGTTAGATTTACTACAAGGTATTGGATTGCAAAATGAGTAAAGAGCAAATACGTTCAATTAAAGGCACTCAAGATATTCTTCCAGATCAATCGCATAAATGGCAGAATCTCGAGAATAGAATTCATTCTATAATGAAGCTCTACAATTACAAAGAGATTCGAACACCGGTTTTCGAAAAAACAGAGCTCTTTAATCGTGGAGTGGGTACGGAAACTGACATTGTTTCAAAAGAAATGTACAGCTGGACTGATCAAGGTGGAGAAAATCTAACTTTGAAGCCAGAACTAACTGCTCCAGTATCAAGAGCTTTCATTCAACATAATCTTGGCAATCAGCAACCATTAACAAAACTATATTATATTGACGCCTCATTCAGAAGAGAGCGGCCCCAAAAAGGACGCTATCGACAATTTCATCAATTCGGAGCTGAAGCCTTTGGATCTGAGCACTCTGAGATTGATTCAGAAATAATTGCTATGGCGATCACTTTATTCAATCAGATAGGAATTAAAGACCTTTCCCTTAATATCAATTCCATAGGTTCTGAAGACTGCAGAAAAAATTATATTGAAAAATTAAAAGAATTTTTAAAACCGCATTTTGATGATTTAACTAAAACCAGTCAACAACGATTTGAGAAAAACCCCTTAAGAATTTTAGACTCTAAGGCACCTGATGAGGTTGAACTAATTAAAGGTGCACCGCTAATTTCTGAATTCTGGACGCAGGATGATAGAGATCATTTTAATGAACTGTGCAGTTATCTTGATGCAATGGATATCAATTATAATATCGATCCTAAACTTGTAAGAGGTCTTGATTATTATTCTAGAACAACATTTGAAATTACATCCTCTTCTTTAGGCGCTCAGGATGCTATTTGTGGAGGAGGAAGATATGATAAATTGGTGGAAACAATTGGTGGAAAACCAACGCCAGGTATTGGGTTTGCTGCAGGTATGGAAAGAATATTGATGGCATTAGATGGTGATGATGTTCAAAATAATATAAAAATATTTGTAGTGGGATTAGGAAGCAAAGCTAGAACGGTTGTTGCAAAATTAACTAAAGAATTAAGACAGGAAAATTTATCTTGTGAATACGATATGCTTCGAAGGTCTATGAAATCACAAATGCGTGAGGCAAATAAACTAGGCGCTAAGTATGTAATTATTATTGGGGAAAATGAATTGCAACAAAATCAAGCCGAGCTCAAAGATTTAACAACTGGCAACCAAGAAAAGGTTGGTTTAGACTCTATCGTGAAACATATGAGTTCTTTATCGTTTTAATTAGTTTAATTAAGATTAAATTCGCCCGCGAAAAAATTTAAAATAAAAGAGAAGAAAAAATAGTGAAACCAATAATTATAGTTGAGTCACCATCAAAAGCGAAAACAATTTCAAAGTATCTTGATGGTGAATATGAAGTTATGGCATGTGTTGGCCATATTAAAGACTTGCCAAAAAAAGATTTAGGTGTTGATGTCGATAGCAATTTTGATATTGAAGAAATAGTGCTCCCTGATAAAGAATCCTTTATGAAGGAATTTAAATCATTAGCAAAAAAAACAAATCAAGTTGTAGTGGCTACGGATCCTGACCGCGAAGGTGAAGCTATTGCTGCGCACTTAGCAAGTGAAGTAGAAAAAGAAAAAATTAAGCGTGTAGAATTTACTGAGATTACTAAAGAAGGCGTCAGGCACGGGATGGACAACCCTAGAGAGATTGATTCTGATCTAGTAGAAGCAAGAACTGTCCGAAGAATTATTGACCGTCTAGTAGGGTATAAAGTTTCTAGGGTGCTATGGAGTACATTAAAAAAGAACATGAAATTTGTAAAGGTCAACCTTTCAGCGGGTCGCGTACAATCATCAGCACTAAAAATCATTATTGACCGCGAACGTCTTCGTCAACAATTTCATCCTGCTATTTATTTTGATATCAAAGCGGAGATGTCTACCGGTGAAAATAACTTTACTGCTAATCTATTTAAAGTTGATGGTAAGCGGATTGCTTCTGGAAAAGACTTTGATCCATTCTCTGGAAAATTAAATAATGACAAAGTATTTTTGCTTTCTGGTGCTCAAGCTGAGCAATTAGTTAAGGAACTGGAAAGTGGATCCTGGAAAATTTCAGATGTTCAAGAAAAGGTGAAAAATTCAAATCCAAAACCTCCCTTTACAACTTCTACGCTTCAACAAGAAGCGTCAAGAAAACTTCGTTTTTCTGCTAGAAAAACCATGCGAGCAGCTCAAGGTCTCTACGAGCAAGGATTCATTACATATATGCGTACGGACTCTACAGCTTTATCTGATGAAGGAATGAAAGCGTCAAGGTCAGAAATATTGGATCGTTTTGGTAAAGAGTATCTTCCAGAAAAAGGGAATATTTATTCAACAAAGGTGAAAAATGCTCAAGAGGCGCATGAGGCAATTCGTCCATCAGGGATTAAGTTTAAATCTATTGATGCAGTAAAAAAATCTACCGATGATGATGGGGCTAAACTCTATGATTTAATTTTAAAAAGAACATTGGCCTCACAGATGAAATCTGCAAAAATAAATCAAGTTACCGCAACAATTCTTAATCAAAAATCTGAGTTTCGCGCCAATGGTAAAACTATACTTTTCCCAGGGTATATGGCAGCTTATGTTGAAAGCACTGATAAAAGAAGTGGTGTAGCTGAAGATAAAGAAACTGTTCTTCCAAAACTTGAAGCCAATCAATCATTAGAATGCAATTCTCTAAACTTTGATGAACATTCCACAAAGCCGCCGGCTCGCTTTACCGAAGCTTCGCTTGTTAAGGAATTAGAAGAAAAAGGGATTGGAAGACCATCAACATTTGCTAATATTATTGACACTATTGTCCGAAGAACATATGTCAACCGGGAGCGAAGTAAATTAACTCCAACATTTCTTGGATTGGCTGTAACCCAATTATTAGAAAATCATTTTAATTCATTGGTCGATGATAAATTTACAGCTACAATGGAAGATGGATTAGATGCAATTTCAAGGGGTGAATTAGAATCGCTCCCGTTTATGAAAGAATTTTATTTTGGCTCTGATAGCCAAAGCGGGTTGGTAAATATGCTTGATGATAAAGTTGATATTGGCAAAGCATGTTCTGTGCAGCTTGAGGATAAGGAAGATTCTATTGAAATACGCGTCGGCCAATATGGGCCATTTGTAAGGCAGGGAGAAAACAGAAAATCTGTTCCACCTGATATATACTTAGGAGATTTAAATGTTGATAAAGCATTGGAAATCCTTAATCAAGAAATCAATGAAGATCGCGAAATTGGTTTAGATCCTGATTCTAAAGAAATGGTATTATTAAAAAATGGTCCATATGGGCCATATGTTCAATTAGGTGAAACAAATAAAAGGAAGGCAATACCTAAAGGTACAGAGGTTTCAGAGGTTGATCTAGAATTTGCTCAAAAATTACTTGCTCTTCCAAGAGTGCTAGGAATCCATCCTGAAACGAATCAAGAAGTAAAAGCTGATTATGGTCGATTTGGGCCATATGTAACTGCTGGAAAAGGCAAGAATGGTCGCATTCCTCCTCAGCTTTCTCCCCTGACAATTGAATTAGACCAGGCTTTAGAATTAATAGCTAAACGCTCAAGTGGTCCTCAAGAATTAAGGGCTTTAGGAAACCATCCAACAACTGGCGAAGCACTAATTCTGAAAGATGGTCGATATGGGCCATATGTGACAGATGGAAAGTTTAATGCCTCAATGCCAAGTGATATTGAGGTTGAAGAAATTACGCTAGAAGAAGCGGTAGCATTAATTGATAAAAAAAGGGCTGCCCCACCTAGAAAAAAGCGATCACGAAGAAAAAAAAGTAAATGAAGAAAATTTTTACACTTTTCACCTTATGTAGCCTTATTTATGCTGAAGACAAATCAGGATTAATTATCGAAATTGAAAAAAGCCTTATGGCGTCCTGCTGGCATGGTACGGTTTATGAGCATGGCAATAAAGAGATGGAAGAACAAATTGCCAACTTTGTGAATTCGGGTAAAGATAAAAAGTTTATAATAAATTATTATACAGATAAATATGGCGAACGGATTTTGGCAATACCACCCGCAAAAGGATTTAATATATTCGCCTGGCTTGCACCCATGACTATTTTCGCGCTTGGCGGGTTAATTATTTTTGCATATTTACGAACCCCGGCAATTGCTATTACTGATATTTCATTGAAAGATGAAAAGAAAATTGATTTTAATGATGAAATTGAATCGGAATTGAAGGAATTAGATTAATCTATGAGTATCGATAAGATTGTTTCTCTATGTAAACGCAGAGGATTTATTTTTCAAAGTTCTGATATATATGGGGGCTTCAGAGCAGTGTATGATTATGGACCTTTAGGAATAGCGCTTAAAAATAATATCTCTCAACTATGGTGGAAGTCAATGACCCAGCTTCACGAAAATATTGTTGGGCTGGATAGTGCAATTCTTATGGATCCAAAAATATGGGAAGCTTCAGGTCACGTTGGAGCGTTCAACGACCCATTGGTTGACTGCAAACAATGTAAGGCGCGCTACCGTGCTGATGAACTTGGTGATATTGAAAATGAAAAAATTAGTTGGAATGAAATTCAATGTCCAAAATGCGGCACC
>JAYZHS010000044.1:0-5630 GCA_036166315.1 Fidelibacterota bacterium | reverse complement strand
TTTTCCTTTTCAGGATTACCAAAACATAAACAATCTGTTAATGCATGAGGTGTAGCGCCTACAGCTGCCACATTTCTCATGGATTCAACAACTGCATTAACGCCGGCCCAATAGGGATCAATAGTCCCATATAGTGGATTGTGATCTGTTGAGAGCGCTATACCGATGTTTCTAATTTCTTTTGGATAATTTTCTGAATTGAATGGGGCAAGTATTCCGCTATCTGCTCTTCCCGCCTCAGTTATTATTCTGCCCTGAACTTGCTTGTCATATTTATCGTACACTGATTTTCTACTAGCAATATTTTCATGAGCCAGTAGATTGATTAATTCAGTATTATAATCACCATTGCTATTTAATTTGGGAGCATCGAGATTTGTATTAATTGGGCTAAACCTTCTATTATATAAAAAACCTTTAGTCACCTGATTTGCTTTAGCATCTACAATTATTTCATCATTATAATGAACAATGTATTGGCCATCAGATCTTATTTTGCCAATGACGGAAGCCATAGCTCCATCGCTAACTCCAGGCAGATCATAGGTTGTATTATAGTGATCAATTATTAACTGTGTTATATCAGGTGGGCAGACCCACATAAATCTTTCTTGTGTTTCGCTACATAAATACACTGAAGGATGCAGACCCTCCATACTAGTATGCACCTTGTCTAGCCAAACCTCCGATCCGTACCCTGAGGTTTCAGCTAACTCAACACTGGCGCAAGCTACACCACCCGCCCCCAGATCTTTGAAGCCCACCTGATCAATTAAATTCATTTTTTTTATTTTATCAAATAATGCATACGATGATTTTAATAAATGTCTTTCAAGGAAAGCATTGGGCTCTTGAACGGCACCTTTATTTTGATCTTTCTTTTCTTCTTCCAGTTCAAGTGAAGCAAAGCTTGCGCCTCCGAAGCCGCTGTTATCTGTGGGCTTACCAACAAGAATTAAATCGTATCCATCTGCATTTTCTGGCGCATAAGAATGAATAATATGATCCTCACGTACAATTCCTAACGTTACCAGAGTTACTAAACAATTTTCATTATATCCACTATGGTAATATATATCACCACCAATATTTGGTATACCTAATGGATTCCCATAGCCTGCTATTCCAGAAACCACACCATCATTAATCCATTTAGTTTTGTTGTTTCTTATTTCCCCAAATCTAAAAGAATCTGTGCACGCTACTACCCTTGCACCCATGCACATAACATCGCGTACATTTCCACCAACTCCAGTAGCTGCGCCTTCATATGGAACAATCTGAGATGGGTGGTTATGACTTTCATGGCTCATAACAATACACCAACGGTGACCATCCTTATCTGTTGCAATCGCTATAACACCAGCATCCTCTTTTGCACCAAGCACTACGTCTGGCCCATCGGTTGTAAACTGCTTTAAATGTGTGCGGCTGCTTTTGTAGCTACAGTGTTCCGAACCTTGAATTGAAAATAAAACTAACTCGGGAAGCGAAGGGGCCCTGCCTAACATTTCATTTTGAATTTTTAGCACCTCATCAGGAGATAGAGGTATGTTCAGCTCAGCTAATTTTTCTTTGATACCTTGCGTATCTAAATCACTGAAATCAACAATTTCTTTTGTAAATGCCATAGGGAATATGCCATAAATTTATTTTTATATCAAAAAACTATCTAATAATAGTTTCATGGCGTTGAGGTCCAACCGATACAATTGTAACTGGGCAATCCACTTCATCTTCAATGAAGGTTATATAATTTTTTAGCTCAGTTGGCAAAGCATCATAGCCATGATCCCAAACATTTTCTGGAAGGTCACCCCAACCTGTTAATCTTTTGTAGATAGGTTTGGCTTCTCGATATTGGGTAAGGCTTGCTGGCATTTCTTTAATTTCATTATCACCTAATTCATAAGATGTACATATTGGAATTTCAGGTATGTTATTTAATACATCGAGCTTAGTTAATGCAATTTCAGTAAGCCCATTTATTCGTACTGCTTGACGGATCTGAACAAGATCAAGCCAACCAATCCGCCTTGGCCTTCCTGTCGTTGTGCCGTATTCTCCACCTTTTTCCCGGATCAACTCACCATCACTATCTTTTGATTCGCTTGGCAAAGGACTTTCCCCCACTCTACTTAAATATGCTTTTACAACACCGATTACTCTATCAATACTACTAAAACTAACACCAGTGCCAACCGATATTTGCCCAGTACAAGTATTTGATGATGTAGTAAATGGATAAATACCATGATCTACATCCAAGCTAATTCCTTGCGCGCCCTCAAAAAGAATACGCTTACCTTCTTTATGTGCGTTATATAATTCAACAGAAACATCAGCAATATAAGGTTTCAATATTTTACCATATTCAACATATGTGTCTAATATATCTTCCATCTTATTGTCAAAAGTTTGGTCTAGCACATTTTCAATTAATCTTTTATTAAATTTGTATCCCTTATTTAATTTTTCAGAAAAAACTTTTGGCTCTAATAGATCAACCATTCTAATTCCATTGCGGAACATTTTATCGCCATATACAGGAGCTATACCTCGATTAGTGCTTCCAGCTGCCAGCTCTTGTTGATGACTTGATAGCGCTCCATCGAGCGCAATATGGTAGGGCATTATAACGTGTGCCCTATCACTAACCATTAACTTTGGCTCAACACCTTTTTCTTTTAGATAATTAATTTCATCAATCAATGCCTTGGGGTCAATTACTACACCGTTTCCGATCACACTTAGCGGACCACCATAGATTACACCCGAAGGAATCAGGTGAAGTTTAAATGTATTTCCATCAACAATAACTGTATGCCCAGCATTATTGCCACCATGAAATCTGACAACATAATCTGAATCGCCGGCAAAAAAATCTGTGATTTTACCTTTACCCTCATCTCCCCATTGGGCGCCTACTATAGTGGTTATTGCGGACTGGATGGATTTCACTTAAGGTACTGCTGGCTGGCCTTTAATATGCGGAAAGAAAACATCAAATAAATTATATTTGTTGTACCTAAGGTTACATTCAATTCAATCAACTATAAAAGTATGAATTTAATTTTTTATTAAATTATTGATTATTTTTTGAATGCTTTTGCAAGGTATACTGCACCCCCATTATTAAATGCGTTATAAATTTTAGAGTCTTTTGCTCCAGCAAAATCTTTAAATGCTGTTTGTAATATTTTTGGAACATGATTTTTTATCATACCCATTTTTTGTTCATGAACTTCATCTAATGCATCAATAACTTGAGGCGTTATTACAGATTCATGTATACAATTTAGCTGAGAATTATCAAAGACAGACTCGGTATCTTTGACCATTTCTTTTCCTCTAAGATCGGCCCAGCTAAAATGCCCCCCTTTTTTGAGCACTCTATAAACTTCGCTTACAAAGGATTCCATGTTTCCATAACAATGGGATGACTCTACATTGATAACTGCATCAAATGAATTATCATCAAAGGGCAAGCTTTCTGCATCACCTTTAACAAAATTAATATTTGAAATATTACCATGTAATTTTTTTGAAAGCTTAATTGCAGAAGCAGAATAATCAAGCCCCGTAATGGTGCTAGGATTATAATATCTTGATATAAATGATGTACCCCCGCCACGCCCAGATCCAACTTCAAGCACCTTCAGTCCTTCCAGTGGAATTTGTGATGCGACATAATCATACAATTGAATGAATAAACGATTATTTTTATCTTCATTCTCTAATCTAGTAGCTGCACTTTTATCTTTTGGTATAAATCCATAATTCATGAACGTCCAGCCACTATCGTGGGCTCTTTTACCTAGCCTTTGGTACCACCATTTCCAGATTGATCTTTGAAAAGAAGGTGAAATTCTTACAAGTGAGATGAATATTTTAGCAATCATTTAGTTCAATAATAATTAAAAAGGATTAATTAATGCTAGCCTATAATATCTAAGCGGTTTTTTATTCTTTCTCCACCCATCGTTTGTTTGCGCATCCCCAGCCGATATAGAAATAGGTCCTAGTGAAATTCTTAATTCATAACCAAATGTTACCACTTCTTTTATTTGTTTATTCTTCTTCCAGACACTGGCATAATCTGATATAAGATTGATAGATGCAGTTCTGGGGATAAACGGTAGGCGATATTCAAGAGTACCAAACACCAATTGATCACCAACCACATATCCTGACCAACCTCTGGGATTGTGATTTTCCGGAATAATTCCCCTTGGGTCTCCCAAGCCATTAATATATATAGGCTGGTCATTGGTTAGTCCAATATAGTCTTGAGCTGGCGGACTTCCCGTATGTTTCATGGACTTTAATCTAATATAAACTGCACTTTTTGCAGGACCCTGGCCTAGCTTGACAGGAATATTTACGAAAGAATCAAACTTGAATCTGCCATACGCAAAATCTCCAAAGACTGAGCTATCAGCATAATCAAATTGTAAATTGAGTCCAAACCCCTGAATGGGAGTATTCAAATTCCAAGCATGTGGCCGTATATTTTTCCAATAATAATATAAAGACACAAGGCTCTCTTTTCCGCTTTCAGGATAAGGTAGATTAGCAAATTCATCCCTAACTACAAACTCTACATCACCCTTAGGTGATATTTTATTTCCCACTATATGATCAAATAATGCCATACCAAAACCAATGGTATGATTAGAAGAAAGTGATTCAGAAAAATTCATTGGGAGCTCTAAAGCAAGCTCCAGACCATTTTGATACTGGAAGATATTTCTCTCATCATATATTCTAAATGATACGCCCCCTAATAAATAACTATTTCTAGAAGCGGTTAATATTATGAGCGGTCCATAATTTGCTGTTAAGTATTGCAGCAAGAATCCACTGTTATCAATCTTTTGGTCATTAAGTAGCCCTACGACACCTATCATATTTTTATTCATTGCATCTGCCCAAATTACTTGCGTAAAGCTTGGCGGAAGCGATAACAATTGTGTTCGTCTCATCGTTTTCCAAAATTTATAATCTGAGGGCTGTGATATGTTGATCGTATCACTAGGAAGCTCATTTACAAATGATACATCTGGTCCAGCATTTAACCATGAACTGTAGTATGGATTTATTGAAAACGATAATGCCTTTGACTTTCTAAAAGGATCCATCTTAATCAATCGTACACTATCAGTCGTATTGATTGCTGACTGCGTTAAAAGAAGATCGTCATTCGGCATCCATTGTTTTGAAATAATTCCATCTCCAGAATCGGTATTATTATTTATTGATCCATTTGAAAGATTTACTGTATAAATATTGGGAACACCATTTCGGTGAGATGTAAATGAAATTGCGGTACCATCGGTATGCCAGATCGGGCGTAAATCTGCGGAAGGATGAGTTGTAATTCTTTTTAATTTTTTTGATTCAATTTCAAAGGTATATATATCCATATTCCCAGATTTAGGCGACATTGCAAAGGCAAGATTGCGATAATCTGGTGAGATAGATAGGTACATAATTTGGGTATTTTCTCTAAAGCTGGTCAGGGCCTTTATTTCACCATTTAAGTCAGAGAGATATATATTTGAAGTATCATTATCAATTGCTACAAAAGCAATACTAGATGAATCCACCCACGTTGGATATCTTGCCCG
>JAYZHS010000043.1:0-4032 GCA_036166315.1 Fidelibacterota bacterium | reverse complement strand
CCATCGGAAATATGCGTCCAACAGATTCCAGATTCAGTTGATGAATTGCTTATTTGGTTAAAAGAAAAACGAGGTAAAAAAGTTGGAATTTCTCTCCCCCAAAAAGGCGAAAAAGCAAAACAGGTACGCCTTGCTCATCAAAACGCAAAACTACTTCTTGGTGAGTGGGTAATCAATAAAAAAAAGCGGAAAGATTTAATCCCGAAGATGGTCAAGCAGCTGCAGGATGATCTTCAATTAAAAGTCCCACCAAGAAAAATCGAATGCTTTGATATTTCGCATTTAGGTGGAACCAATACGGTAGCTTCTATGGTTTGTTTTGTAGATGGAAAACCAAGAAAAAATAACTATCGTAAATATAATATAAAATCTGTGGATGGCATTGATGATTTTGCATCAATCAGAGAGGTCGTTTATCGTAGGTATAAACGAGTTAAAGAGGAAGGGGACGGATTTCCAGATCTAATTGTTGTGGATGGCGGTAAGGGACAACTTTCCATGGCGGTTTCTGCGCTTAGAGAGCTAGGGCTTGATTACCTGCCAATTATTAGTTTGGCTAAAAAACTTGAAGAGGTTTTTATTCCGGGTAATTCTGATGCACAATCAATACATAAGCAATCCCCAGGGTTGATCTTATTAAGACAGCTGCGAGATGAAGCGCATCGCTTTGCGATAGAATTTCAAAGGCAGAAAAGAAGCAAATCTATTTCTGATTCCGTGTTTCTATCGATTAAAGGTATGGGGAAAAGGAAGGTGCAAAGACTTTTATCGCATTATAGCGATCTGAATGTGATCGCTAATCTTAAAACCGATGAACTTGCAAAAGAGCTTTCAATCTCAAATCTTATTGCAGATGAGATTATTGATAAAGCAAAAAAAACTATTTCTTAAAATTATTCTTTTCCATCCATTCATCAGCCACAAACTTGCTCATGTAATTTCTAATACCATCAGCAAGTATGCATAAACAATTTTGACCCTGTTTGAGTTTTTGCGCAGTTTGCAAAGCTGCCCAGACGACCGTTCCGCTTGAGCCTCCGCATAATAAGCCTTCTTTTTTTATCAACTGGCGCGCCATATCAAAAGAATTTTCATCGTTTACTTTTATATATTTATCTACGAGAGAATTATCCAGCACATCCGGAAAGAAGTCATAACCAATTCCCTCAACTTTATACGGATGTATATCATCACCACCGCCAAGAATAGACCCATAAGGATCAGCGCCAACAATTTCTATGTTTGGATTTTTCTGCTTCAGGTATTTGGCTATTCCCGTAATGGTCCCGCCCGTACCAACCCCGGTAACGATCATATCAATTTTGCCATTAAAATCATCCCATATTTCAACCGCGGTACCTTCTTCATGGGCATCAGGATTATCATTATTCGCGTATTGGTCTAAAATATGTGCATTGGGAGTAGACTTACAAAGTTTCCTTGATACATGGAATAACCCTTCGGGATCATCATGGCCAGCTTCAGTAGGTGTGCGAACAATCTCGGCTCCTAACGCTTTAAGCGTTACTTCCTTTTCCATACTCATTTTTTGCGGCATCACAATAATCAGTTTATAACCCTTGACAGCTGCAGCCAATGCGAGACCAATTCCAGTATTACCGGACGTAGGCTCAATCAAAGTATCACCTGGCTGTATTTTGCCGGTTTTTTCGGCATTTTCAATCATTCTATAGCCAATCCTATCCTTAACAGAACCACCTGCATTTAAAAATTCACATTTAACGTACATATTGCAGTCTAATTCATTTCCTATCGAATTGAGCTTTACAACTGGCGTTTTACCTATCGTTTCAAGAATATTATTTAAAATCATATGATATACTTTTTAATAAATCGTGTAAAAATGTAACTTTAGCAATAATAATTAAGCATAATACATGAATAATTTACTCATCATATCTGCAACCAACGATAATAATTTAGAATTATCAAATAAACTTCACTATTTCTTAGAAGAATTAGACCAACCCTCAACAGTGGTTAGCTTAGAGGATTATAAATTTCCATTATTTGGAAGTGGTCAAGATGCAGATGAAGCATCCATCAATAAATTAGTCAGTCAATTTTTAGATGTTAAGGGATTCATTATATGTGCACCTGAATACAATGGAGGCGTACCACCAGTTTTATCTAATGCTATTACCTGGGTTACAGTAAAAACAAAAAATTGGAGAGATGCCTTTAATGGAAAATATGCAATTATTGCGACTTCCAGTGGTGGCGATGGAAAGCGATTCTTAACAGCATTTCGCTCTCAATTAGAACACTTAGGTGTCAATGTACTAGCCAGAACCATATCTACCCAAAAAGACAAGCCCCTGAAAGAGTCTTCCGCAAAGAAGATCCTCCAAGGGCTCGTTGATGTAGCTGGTTAATATTATTTAGTTAATTTTAATCGAGCGTGACTCAGGCTTCACTTCTTCTGCTTTAGGAAGGCTCACCTGAAGCGTACCATTTTTATATTTTGCCGATATTTTATCTTCAAGAATTGTATCTGGAAGAGTAAACGATCTTTGAATGGTGGAAGCCTGTCTTTCTTGTATCTTGAAGCTACCATCGGATACATTTTTATCATCCTTCTGCGCGGATAGTTTTAATACCCCATCCTCAACGTTTAGGTTAATATTTTTCTTTTCAAATCCAGGAAAATCAGCACTCAAAACAAACTTATCTTTATCCTCAACGATATCAACCGCTGGAGATTGATTATGATTTAATGCGCTAAAATTCCAACCATCATTAAATATATCATTGATCATTCGATCAAATTCATTCAGTGATAATTGATTTGGTTTCCATTTAATTAAAGTCATTTCTGACTCCTTTCTTATTTAATTAATAAATTTACTTATACTGTTGCAATCCCTATGCCAAAGTTGATAAATAGTCAAAATTTCATACATAACTGACAATATATCATACGGTACTGACATACTGACATAATTTAAATACTATAACAGGGCAGAAATAGTCTTGTAGAGGGGTAGTCTAAAATCGTAATTTGATAAAGTTCAATAGTTATGAATCAACAAATTGCAGCTTCAAATCGTAAAGCGTATCATGAATATCATATTCTTGATAAGTATGAAGCTGGTATTGAGCTATTAGGCAGTGAGGTTAAAAGCCTTAGAGAGGCAAAAGCTAACTTAAAAGAGTCGTATGTTATTATTCGAAAAAATCAAGCATGGATAAGCGGAATGCATATTAATCCTTACTCCAATACCGGTCATGAAGGCCATGACCCGGTTAGAAATAGAAGACTTTTATTAAACAAAAAAGAAATAATTAAGATCAAAGCAAATATCCATCAAAAAGGGTTAACAGCTATTCCATTAAAGTTATACTTTAATAATAACGGTTGGGCCAAACTAGAAATAGGGCTGGCCAAGGGTAAGAAAATCTATGACAAGAAAAAATCTATTAAGGAAAGAGATATCAAACGAGATATGCAGCGCGAATTAAGGGACCGTTCCAAATGAGCTTTGCTTCTGTAGATGAACAGTTAAAACTAATCAATCGCGGAGTTGAAGAATTAATTCCTGAGGATCAATTAGTTGATAAGTTAAATAGGTCATTAAAAGACGGTAAGCCTCTGCAGGTAAAACTTGGCTGTGATCCTAGTAGGCCTGATCTACACGTTGGTCATGGTGTGGTTTTACGAAAATTGCGCCATTTTCAGGATCTTGGCCATCAGTCAATTTTGGTCATAGGTGATTTTACAGCGATGATCGGCGATCCATCCGGTCGTAATAAAACGAGACCCCAACTTACCCTAGAAGAAACCAAGGAGAATGCGCAGTCTTACATCGAACAAGCAGCGCGTATTCTAGATATTGATAAATTAAAGATCGTGTTCAACTCGGAGTGGTTAAATACGATGAATTTTAGCGATGTGATCAAACTTTCCAGCCATTATACCGTTGCCCGTATGCTTGAAAGAGATGATTTTACCAAACGCTATCAATCGGAGACCCCCATATCGATTAACGAGTTCATGTACCCCTTGGCCCA
>JAYZHS010000042.1:0-11514 GCA_036166315.1 Fidelibacterota bacterium | reverse complement strand
GCTTCAGTTTCAATAGACTCTTCTGGTTGTTCTTCAGTGCTTGATTCTGCTTCAGTTTCAGCAGGAGAAGATTTTACAGAATCGTCATCAGTGCTGTTTTTTTTATTTTCTTCATTAGTTAAATCTTTTTCTGATTGAGCTTCAGGTTTTTTATCAAGTAAAACTGTTTGATTTCTGAGAATTGATTTTTGAAGCACCATAAATCTCTCAAATCTTTCAAGATTTTCAATAGATTCAGTTTCAAAGTGTAGTAATACATATGAGCCATATTTGTGTTCATTAATATTATATGCTAGTCTCTTTTTTCCCCATTCAAAATGATTAATAACTTTAAAACCATATTCTGAAATCTTTTCTGAAACTGTTTTCATTGCTTTGTCAAGCCTGCTTTGTTCAAAGTTTGGGTTAACTATATATAAACTTTCATAATATCTCATTTAAATCTCCTTCAATTCTATGCGATCAGTGGCGCTATAACTAATGACACTACGGACATAAGTTTAATTAATATATTTAGAGATGGGCCTGAGGTGTCTTTAAATGGATCACCTACTGTATCTCCAACTACAGCAGCTTTATGCGCTTCAGATCCTTTTCCGTATGATTCCCCATCAATATTAAGACCTTCCTCAACCATTTTTTTCGCATTATCCCAAGCTCCGCCTGCATTAGATTGAAAAATTGCCATTAATACACCACAGACAGTCACTCCTGCTAATAAGCCTCCCAGCATTTGTGGTCCAAGATCGCTCCCAAATAATTTTGGTCCAAAACCAAAAACAACTGGCGTAATCACTGCAAGCAGACCAGGTAAGACCATTTCTTTTATTGCTGCTTGTGTGGAAATTTCAACACACTGACCATGATCAGCTTTCATTAATCCTAACTCATAAACTTCACGATCCTTTTCAGACCATTGCGATTCTTCACTTTTATTTAAAATTTCTAGAGCTGATTTAAGTTCAGGAATATCTCTAAACTGTCGACGAACTTCTTCAATCATAGACATAGCTGCTCTTCCAACAGCCCCCATTGCCATTGATGAAAAAAGAAACGGAAGCATTCCACCAACAAACAATCCAGCCATAACAGCAGGATTTGCTATATCAATTCCTTTATCAATAATTCCGCTCTTTACCATATAAGCCGCAAATAATGCTAGTGTGGTTAATGCTGCAGAGCCTATAGCAAACCCTTTACCTATTGCAGCGGTTGTATTACCTACAGCATCTAGCTTATCTGTCCTTTCGCGAACTTCGGCTGGAAGCTCTGCCATTTCAGCAATGCCTCCAGCATTATCTGAAATAGGCCCATATGCATCTACCGCAAGTTGAATTCCTGTATTAGCAAGCATTCCTAATGCTGCCATTGCTACGCCATAAAGTCCTGCAAAATAATGAGCACCAACAATACCTGCAGCAATAATCAAAATAGGCCCAGCTGTTGACTGCATACCAACACCAAGACCTGCGATGATATTTGTTGCGGGACCTGTTAATGATTGTCGAGCTATTGAAAGAGTTGGTGATGTATTTGTTCCAGTGTAATGCTCTGTAATCATACCAATGCCAAGACCTGCAAGTAAACCAATAGTTGAAGCCCAGAAAACACCTAAATTTGTATACGAATTATCACCTAGGGTAAATGAGTTAGGTAAAAGATTTGAAATTAAAAAATACATTACAGCAATCATAATTGCAGATGAGCCAAATTCGCCAATATTTAATGCTTTTTGTGGATTACCACCCTCTTTAACAGAGACAAGAAATGTACCAATAATTGAAACAATAATACCTGAAGATGCAATTACTAATGGCAATATAACAAATGAGTCATCAAACGATCCGAAAGACAAAATTGTAGCTCCAAGCACCATCGATCCAATAATGGATCCAACATAAGATTCAAAAAGATCGGCTCCCATTCCAGCAACATCTCCAACATTATCTCCTACATTATCTGCAATTGTTGCGGGATTAAGCGGGTGATCTTCAGGGATACCGGCCTCAACTTTTCCAACTAAGTCTGCGCCAACATCCGCGGCCTTTGTATAAATACCACCACCTACTCTTGCAAAGAGAGCAATTGATGAGGCACCCAATGAAAAACCAGAAATCACATTTAAAATCTTATCATAATCGCTACTAAAATATGATAGGTAAAACATAAATAATATACTTAGACCAATGACTCCAAGACCAACAACGGATAGCCCCATAACTGATCCACCGGTAAATGCCACATTCAAAGCAGGAGCAAGGCCTGTTCGGGCTGCATGAGTGGTTCTATTATTTGCCTTGGTAGCTACACGCATTCCTAAAAAACCCGCCAAGCCAGAAGTTAATGCACCAATAATAAAAGATAATGCAACTAGCGAACTTGATCCATCTTTATTATAATTTGCAAAACCCAAAAGAAGCGCAACAACGAAAACAAATATAGCCAATACTCTATATTCTGCCTTAAGAAATGCCATTGCGCCATCAGAGATATCTTGGCCAATACGTTCCATTTTTTCGGTACCTTGATCTTGTTTATTGATCCAACTTGTTTTCCAAAATGCAAATAGCATTGCAATGATTCCAGAACTGATTGCTAAATACAAAAGATTATTCACTAAATACTCCTAGATTTAAATTGATTATTAAGCATTATATTGATTCATAGTTTTGTTTAATCCATTGTTAATTATCGATTCCACCGCATCTGCAGCCTTAACGATTACTTCATCTGCCAAAACTTGATCTTTTCTTCTAAAATTTTTTAAGACATATTCCTCTGCTGGTCTTAGGTTTTTTCCTGCAGCAATACCAAATCTAATTCTTGGGAATTTGTTATTACCTAATCGATAGATAATTGACTCCATTCCTCGATGGCAACCATCGCCACCTGAAGGCCTAATCCTTAAACTTCCTAGTGGCAAATCAACATCATCAAAAATGACAAACAAATTTTCTAGTTTTAAATTCCACTTTTTAATTACTGACTTGATTATTATACCGCTATTATTCATACCTGTAGTTGGTTTAATTAAGAGCACCTTATTATTATTGTTTTCAGCATAGACATATTCATTATCGCTAGGAAGAAAATTAATTTTCCATCTCTTGCAAAGCTCATCTAGTACCCAAAACCCTGCATTGTGCTTAGTATTTGCATACTCATTACCAATATTACCTAAACCAATAAATGACAGCATCATTCCTCTTTTGAATCCTTTTCAGATGAGCTCTCATCTTTATTTTCAGATCCCTCAGAGCTCTTATCGCTTTCAGCTCCTTCTTTATCATCTGCGCTTTCCTCTCCATCAGCAGGCTCTTCTCCTTCTTCAAGCTCTTCATCTTCTTCGACCTCTGGCTCAATCTCAGCCTGAGGTGGAGCGCAAACTGCAATTGTAGTATCTTCAGCTGATATAAGAACAGTATCTTCAGGAAGATCAATATCAATAGCTGTTAAAGTCCCGTTTAATTCAAGGTTAGTAACATCAACATCAATATTATCTGGAACATTTGTAGGAAAACACTCTAATTCTATTGATGATGCCGCTTGAGATACAATACCACCTTCAACTGCTCCAATAGCATCTCCAACTAAATTGAGAGGGATGCTAAATTTCATCTTCACATCTCTTCTGACTCGTAACAAGTCAATGTGAATTATTTCCTCTGTTACTGGGTGATATTGCGCTTCTTTGATAGTAACATAAATTGTATTGCCATCTAATTCCATTTCAAAAACATGCTGTCCAGATTGTATAGCTTTATGTAAAACTTTTTTATCAATGTACATATTTTGATTTGCTTCGCCCTGATAATAATAATTAACAGGTATTTTACCGCTTCTCCTCAAAGAACGTGCGGCAGCATTTCCAATTTTATCTCGTTGATCTACATTAAGCTTAAAAAATGATTCCATAATATTTACCTAATTTAAAATTCAAATAGTGCGCTAACTGACTTACCTTCATAAACGCGTTTAATTGCTTCTGCAAAAACTTCAGCTACTGTAACAATTTGCATATTGTCTAATTTTTTATTGTCGGGAATAGAAATTGTATCTGTTACAATAAGTTTACTTATTTTTGATTCTTTAATTCTATCAATCGCTGGTCCAGATAGTATTGCATGTGTTGCAATTGCTGTCACACTGTTTGCACCATTTTCAATTGCAGCGCTTGCTGCATTTACAGTTGTTCCAGCTGTATCAATCATATCATCAATGATTAAAACATCTTTTTTATTCAAGTCCCCAATAAGGTGCATTACTTCAGCTTTATTTGGTGCATATCTTCTTTTATCAATAAGGGCAAAATGCATACCAAGTTTTTTTGCATATGATTGGCTCATTCTTGCAGAACCTACATCTGGAGATAGGACAACAGAATTGTTTTCTTCAAGGCCAATAGATTTGATTGCATCCAATAGAACCATGCGACTATATAAATGATCAAAAGGGATAGTAGCAAATCCTTGGATTTGGGTAGAGTGCAAATCCATCGTAATTATTCTATCGGCTCCTGTTGCTGTAATTAAATCAACCATAACACGTGAAGAAATAGGAACCCGTGGGTTATCTTTTCGGTCCTGCCTTCCATAGCCAAAATAAGGGACTACGGCAGTTACAGTTTTTGCAGAGGCCCTAACTGCTGCATCAATAATCAATATTAATTCCATAATATTTTCTGAGGGGCTATTGGTTGGCTGTATAATGAAAACATCGCAACCTCTGATGTTTTCCTCAAATTGAAGCCATAGCTCACCATCTGAAAACGTCTTGATAGACAATTGACCAGGTTCCTTGCCTAGATGATTTGCAATATCATTACTGAGAGCAACATTACTACGGCCAGAAAATATTTTTAATTTATCATTCATAATTTTTATGCTGGGGCGTAGGGACTCGAACCCCAACCGCCGGGACCAAAACCCGGTGTCCTACCATTAGACGACGCCCCAGTACATTTATTTATTAATTGATGAAAAGGGTAGATTCGTAAAAAAGTTTAGATAGGATTTGCTAGAATGGTTAAATGTGAATTATGGAAAAATGACTCGGCTTTATTTAATTTAGCTTCATCGTCAAAAACTCCATACACAGTCGAGCCACTTCCCGACAGACTGGCAAATTTTGCACCGCTATCTAATAACTTTTGTTTAATAGCTCCAATCTCTGGATATGCAGGAATCACAATCTTTTCAAAATCATTCTCAAAAAACTTAAATGTGAGAAAATTCTTTCTCATCAAGTCCGCGAACTTAGGTATAATGTTTTCAGATTTCAATTTATTTTTAATTTGTGCATATGCCCATTTTGTGCTAATAGATATATCAGGGATGACTAATAATAATTTTTCTTTTAGGTTTATCTTAACAGGGGTGAGCTTAAATCCAGTTTCTTCACCAATTTGCGATCCGCCTTTTATAAAAAAAGGTACGTCTGCTCCAATTTTGGATCCAATTTTTTCGAGTTCGTTAACATCTAATCCAATATTATAAACTTGATTTAGACCTTTTAATATTGCGGCTGCATTAGATGAGCCTCCACCAATGCCGCTTCCTGTTGGTACTTTTTTATTTATATATATTGAGATACCAAGATCTTTTTGGGCTTTCTTGCTTAATAAATCATATGCTTTAAAGCACAAATTTGACTCATCTAAAGGTATCCAATCGACATTTGATTTGATGTAACAGCCTTTTTCTTGTTTATTTATTTGAATTTCATCTCCAAAATCAATTTCAGTGTACAGAGTAGCAATATTATGTAAATTGTCTTTTCTTCGGTTTAATATTCTTAAACCAAGATTGAGCTTGGTATTTGATTTTAAAATCATTAATTATTTTTTGATTAATGTTGCGATAGCCTGGCAGGCAATTCCTTTACCCTCACCAATAAATCCAAGATGATCTGTGGTTGTAGCTTTTATTGATAATCCTGAGTGATCAAGATCAAGATTATCTAATATATTACTGCTCATTTTTTCAATAAAGCCCGATATGTTTGGTTTTTGAAGAATGACAACAGAATCAATATGATTGATTATAAACTCATCTTTTATTTCATTATTGAAGATTATTTTTAGCATTTTAAGACTACTATAATTCTTCCACTGATTATCACTGCTTGGGAAAAATTTTCCTAGATCCCCTTTGGCTGCAGCGCCTAAAATTGCATCAATTATAGAATGGACTAATACATCCCCATCTGAATGCCCAATTATTCCGTATTCATTTTTTATTTGAACTCCACCCAAAATTAATTTCTCACCTTTTTCAAGACGATGGGCATCATATCCAATTCCTACTTTATACATTAATTTAAATGATTAAATAATGCTTCTGCCACTATCCAATCTTCCCTAGTTGTAATCTTAAAATTGATTGATGTATCATTAATTATTTTTACTTCATATCCTGCTTTTTCTAAAAGCGCTGAATCATCTGTAGCAAATAAATTTTCTTTTTCCGCTTTACTATAGGCATGCAACAAAGCATCTTTAGAAAAAGCCTGGGGTGTTTGCACACTCCAAATTTTTTCCCTATTAAGGGTATTACTAATTTTATTATTTGAAACTTCTTTTAATGTATCGGTAGCCTTACTCCCAACAATAACGGCATCATAATCATTTAAAGATGAAATTGTTTTTTCTATTAACTCTTTTTTAATAAAAGGCCTTACTGCATCGTGAATGCAAACACGTTGTGACTTTTTATTAATGGCATTTAGAGCGTTTCTAATGGAAGCTTGTCTAGTTAAGGAGCCTTCAACAACCAAGAGTGGCTTTGATGTCTGAATAGTTTTAATTGCTGATTTAATTTCGTTTATATCATCATTAGGAGCAGCCACAATAACTTCATCGATCATTCTTGATGAAATAAATGGCATCAAAGTATGGTAAATCAATGGTTTCCCATTAATGTTCTTGAATTGTTTTTTTTCGCCAAACCTTAATCCAGATCCAGCAGCTGGAATAATCGCAGATGTAATCATTTAACCATGTGTTACATAATTAACATCGCATCACCATAACTTAAAAATCTATAGTTATTTTTCTTAGCTTCTCTATAAGCTTTCATAATTAGATCTCTATGGGCGAATGCAGAAATCATCATCAATAATGTGCTTTTTGGTTGGTGAAAATTAGTTATCATTGCATCAACCATCTTGAAATCGTATGGAGGATAAATGAATTTGTCAGTCCATCCGCGTTTTGGAGAAACTTGAAAGCCGGAAACGGCAACTGTCTCCAATGATCGCACAGTTGATGTACCTACAGCAAATACTTTTCTGCGCTTTTTTTTGGTTTCGTTAATTTTAAGCGCGGTTTGTGGATCAACTTCGAAATACTCAGAATCCATTTGATGTCGATTTAAGTCTTCTACTTGAACTGGTCTAAATGTACCTAGTCCAATATGCAAAGTAGTGTGAGCTGTCTTAGCCCCCTTTTTATGTATTCTATTTATTAATCCCTCTGTGAAATGCAAGCCAGCAGTAGGCGCAGCAACAGCGCCTCTTTGATCTGCAAAAATAGTTTGATATCTAATTTTATCTTTTGGTTCGGATTCACGTTTGATATAAGGCGGCAGTGGAGAAATACCAACTTTATCAATTACTTCATAAATATCTTCATTTTCATATTCAAAGCGCACTACGCGACCACCTGAAATTGTATTATCAATAACATCGCAATAAACGCTTTTGGTGAACATCAATTTATTGCCAATTCGCACTTTTCTTGCGGGACGCACCATTACTTCCCAAAGATCATTTTCAAGCTCCCTTAAAAGAAAAACTTCAACTTTGGCTTCAGTGCGATCCTTATTTGCATATAATCTTGCAGGAAAAACCTTAGTATTGTTGGTAATTAATAAATCATTTTTCCTTAGATATTCGGGAAGATTAGAAAATGTTTTATGTTCAATTTCACCAGAGTCCTTATGGATTACCATAAGCTTAGATTGGTCTCTACGTTTTGCTGGATATTGTGCTATGTATTTTTCTGGTAATGGATAATCAAAATCTGCGAGTTTCCATTTTTTCTTTTTTTCAATCATTCAAATAACCTTTGTTGTTTTTTAGTTATAGTTTTTCCAAGATGTTTAAAAGATTTTTCTTGAGCAATACGGCCTCGGCTAGTACGCTGAATAAATCCCTCTTTAATTAAATATGGTTCATAGACGTCTTCAATTGTTGAGACATCTTCGCTTACAGCAACCGCAAGAGAGTTAAGTCCTACCGGCCCTCCATTAAACTTATCAATTAATGTTTCAAGGATCATTCTATCCATTGTATCAAGGCCATATTCATCAATCCCCAATGATGATAATGAATCTTTTGCAACCAATGCATTAATTTTACCGTTTGCTTTGACTTCGGCGTAATCTCGAGTTCGTCTCAAAATACGATTAGCAATCCTTGGTGTTCCTCTAGATCTTCCTGCAAGTTCTAATGCGCCATCTTCATCAATTTGAACTTCCAATATTTCAGCAGATCTTTTGATTATTTCATATAAATCTTCAGTTTCATAATAATCAAATCTAAGTATTACACCAAAACGATCTCTTAATGGAGAAGTAAGACTCCCCAGTCTTGTTGTCGCTCCAACAAGTGTAAAAGGTTCAACGTTTAATTGCACGCTTCTAGCGCTTGGTCCTTTATCAATCATAATTTCAATTCTATAGTCTTCCATAGCTGAGTATAGATATTCTTCAACAATGGCATTAAGTCGATGTATTTCATCAATGAAAAAAACATCTTTAGCTTCAAGGCTTGTAAGGATTCCAGCTAGGTCACCTGCGCGATCCAGAACTGGGCCTGATGTTTGTTTTATATTGACGCTAAGCTCTCTTGCAATAATAATTGAGAGAGTTGTTTTGCCTAGCCCAGGTGGACCAAAAAAAAGAACATGGTCAAGGGATTCACCACGTTTATTTGCTGCTTCAATATATAGTTTTAAGCTATCAACTATTTCTTTTTGACCAATAAATTCATCCATCTGGTTTGGTCTTAAAGATTTTTCTACCGCTAAATCTTCTTCGAATGGCTGGGGGTCATTAATATGGATTTCTGTCAAACTTGGCTCAAAATAGATAAAAAATTAATTTTTCTCATAAAAACTAAATAGTTTCTTTTAAAGCAGTATTCAATTTATTCAGGAAGGTTATTAATATCTAAATATAAATTTGCAATAATAGTTAAACAACAAGAAGGAGAAATCAAAAAAAATAGATTTTAAAATCTATAAGGATCTTATGATATCAATCCATATCTATTCGTTTCCTACTTCAGCAGTACCATCCGTTTGGTCTTTAAGATCTCTTTGGTCTGTATCTGATAAAAGTAGATGCCAGAACTTACGGGACTACCTAAGTTATTGGTCGCATTCCAGGTCAGCGTATGATAGCCAGCTGATAAGCCCTTCATATTATATTCCCTTACCTTATGTCCTAGCATATTGTAGATGGTAAAGCGAACGTCTCCTTTGATCGGCAGGTCAAAGCGAATCTGGGTAGTGGGATTAAAAGGATTGGGGAAATTATCATGTAATGCAAAATCGGTAGGAGTGGTGATGTCCTTGGTTGAAAGATAATCATAACGATTGACATAGACCATTCTATCCTCACCGGATATGTTCACAGTGTCTATACCATCAGTAGCCTTCACGTTAAAATAAACGGTTGACCCGGGCCCTGGTGTTGACTCAAAAACGTTATCTAAGAACTCTTGATACGGTATAGGAAAGTTAATGCCAGTCGTATCGTAGACCTCCTCTGCAGGATATACTCCAACCCTAGCATAAATAAGGTAATCGATAGTGTCATTATCTACATCGATGCTTTCAGACCATTGAAGATTGTAACTATCCTGAAGATTGGTCTTAGTGATATTAATTGTATCAGTAGCGCTGCTGACCCACTGAAAAGGTTTAGGGGCATCTTGCACTGAAGAAACATTTACTATAAAACTTGTGGTATCATTTGGCAATAATAAATCAATCCAATCAATAGAAAATTTTACAAATAGCCCCCCATTCCAATTTTCAGGAAAATTGATTATCAAAGTATCATTGCTAACTGAAGCTGTTACCAATGGGTCAGATAAAATAGACACAAAATTAAAAAGCGATCGTACTGGAGAACTTAAATGAAAGCTAAACGGAATTCGATGATCTTGATCTTCAAAAATTTGTTGATTTGCAATATCACTCAAAATATCAGCATTAACACCTAAAGTCCCCATGTTGCCTAATTGTTGGGCAAAAATGTCCGAAGATAGGTTATTCCCTCTATCCTGTTGCCAAACTACAACCAAACCGCCCAATTGGTCGTGATCAGCATTATAAGCTCCTGGACTACTTCTACCTGTAGCTCCAGATTTATCATGTACGATCAATGTTTGAGCAGTCGCATCTAACTCATTAGATGAATTAATAAAAATCTTACGAGCGAGCAGATCTCCTTCTTTGCCAAGCCAAGTTACGTACGCTTCATTATCAAAGCGCGTTGCATCTATATCATGAACCTGCCTTGCGCTAAAATTTGGTTGGCTTGCATTAGTTGATACTGTAAAAAGGTTGCTTAAAGATCCATCAGGTTTATTCAAATATTTTGCAAATAAACCATAAGCATTGCTACTTGAATTATAATCATAGAAAAGTATAAATATACCCTTATCAGAGCTAGCTGTATTTGCTAGATCTATTCTTGGATAAACATAAGAAGCGGTGGAAGAAAATACCTCTACTGGATTATTGTTTGTTGCAACCAATCTATTATTAATTAAGTCTATGTGCTGCAAAACAATTTTATTTGATGAGTTTCTCCAAACTATAAAAATCCCATTTGACCCATCTGATACCGCATCCAACTCCCAATTATTTTTATTATATAAACTGCCAAGTCCAATACCAGATGGATATGTTAGTCCTTCTGCAAAAGTACCTTGCCCATCAACATAATTTATTCTAAGCGCATTATCTGAAGTGGTGTTTTGAGAAAAAATAATGAATGCACCATTCTCAGGACCGCGAACAAGTTTTGTGTTCAAAACATCATTTCCATTAGTATTGCGCGATGCAGCCATTTTGCCCTTACTATCCCACATCAATAAGCCTTTAGATATTTTCTGAATATAGGCCCTACCATAGCTTGTTGCATCAGAACCAGAACATGATGAAGTAGTGTAAGATATGATTACATTATCACGGTCTACCACCAACATGGAGCTGTTTTTTCGATCGCAATCTATATCTGAGATTACCATACCATTTTCTGCCATTCCAATGCCATCTACATTCATGGTAGAATTTATGTGCTGCAATCTCAATTCATCTTGGCTCCCAGTGACTTGCTCCCACAATAAATATACGCCATTTTCTTTATCGCTTTTAAAGGATTCAATATTGCCTGCTACGCTTGAAGTATGTTGAGTTGATAAAGTATAGCTTTCTATCTCATTTCCATTAAAACTGAATCTTTTCAAACGATAATCATAATTAGGGTTACTTCTTCTATC
>JAYZHS010000041.1:0-7275 GCA_036166315.1 Fidelibacterota bacterium | reverse complement strand
GGAATCTGAAATGGATAATCATCTATTGGGGGTAATCTTTTTTTAAGAATATCTAAGGATTTTTGATCCCCTCCGATTACAAAATATCCTCCTAAAAATATAGACACATATGCATTGGCTTTTTTGATTTCATGCATTATGTTTTTTTTGGTTTTGCTATTTGTCTGCCATTCATCATTGATAAAAGGATAGATAAGCTGCCCCCCAATGATTTTATCTTTCATCATTGATCCCATGGTATTAATCAATTCATATGCATGTTGATTTGATAGCGATCCACCAAGTGCTAAAGCAGAATACCAACCCATTGAATTTCCAGCTATACCAACAATTTCATATTTATTTTGGTCAATGGACAAATAATCATTCAGGCTACAGGCAAAAATAAGAGCGGATGCATTCTCCCCCTTCATGTGAATACTTGATTTGAAGGGCATTGAATCAAGCTCCAAAAGACCTAATAGCTTTTCTTGCTTACGATTCGTTTCTACCTGATCAATAAAATTTTTAATCGGGTTAAATAAATTCTTACTTAAATATCCGCTCGTATCTCGTGAATACGACCCTCTTCCAGGGCAAATAATTACTATTTTTTCCTTAGGCATCAAGCATCCTAATAGCTGACTCAATAATGGAATCCTTACTAGGTAAAGTAGATGTTGCGCCCTCGCCTAATGGAATAAAGCTGTTCTCAGCTGTATGGATGTCAATATTCAGTTTTGCATCACTTGCTTTTTGAAGATCGACCATTAAACCTTCTCCATAACACCCCGATCTACGGCATTCATCCACAATCAGAACTGATGTGCATTTGCCTATAAGCTTTATGAGGTTTTTTATATCTATATCTGATAACCAACACAAATCAATTACTTGAATTTTTTTGTTGATCTTCTTTTCAATCTCTTTTTTAGCTTGCAAAGAAAGATATAGTCCGTTCCCATAGCTTATAATGGTCAGGGTCTTTCCGTTTCCATATTTTATAACTTCCCCAAGAGGAATTTCCTTATCTACGGGAGGGTATTCAAAGCTCCACTTTAGATCATTTTTAGAATGAAGATCTTTAGTCATATAAAGGGCTATAGGTTCAATGAAAATTATTATTCTCTTTTCTTCATAGGCTAACCTCATTGCATATCTCAGCATTTTAACCGCAGCAAAACCATTGGATGGGACACCAAGAATAATTCCAGGTATATCCCTAAAAATAGCGAGTGAATTATCATTATGAAAATGACCCCCAAATCCTTTTTGGTAAGCTAGGCCTGGTATCCTTATTACCATAGGATTTGTGAACTGACCATTGGAAAAGAATTGGAGTGTTGCTGCTTCGCCTCTTAGCTGATCTTCTGCATTATGGAAATATGCTAAAAACTGTATTTCTGGAATTGTTACAAATCCATTATGTCCAAAACCTGAAGCAAAACCAATTATTGACGTTTCATCTAAAGGACTATCAAAAACTCTACGCGCTCCAAACTGTTTTTGCAAATTTGCAGTAATGTGGTACACCCCGCCTTTTTTCCCAACATCTTCACCAAAAACAACCGTGTTTGAATAGCGCAAAAGGATATCAGACAACGCATAATTTATTAATCCCGCCATATGATTTTTATTATTCAATCTTTGATATTCCTTATCAAATACTCCCCTCCTTTTTGCTTCGTTTGGCAAAGAGGGAGCCTTTCTTTTGGTATTGCTTGCTGTGATTGACTTCATTACATTTTTACTATTGTTGAGCTTTGGTCGAGTACATGCTTGATCAAAAACTTGTGAAACGCGCATACGACTATTTTCATAGATACTAATTATGTCTTCCTTACTTAAGAGTTTTTTATCAATCATAATTCTAGCTGTATGCAATAGCGGATCATTGAATTCTATGGTTTCTATTTCATTAAGCGTCTTATAACCAACCTCAATATCAGATCCTGCGTGTCCCAAAAGACGAACTGTTTTCATATGTAAAAAAACTGGCTGTCTTTTCGTTTTAGAAAATTCATTTGCAAGAGAAGTTTTATGCAATAGGTCAATTATATTTAACCCATCTGCTTTAATATATTTAATACCGTTTCTTTGAGAAAAATTCTTTTCTATCCAACTTTTCTCAGTAGGTACCGAAATACCAATACCATTATCCTCACATATAAATACAATTGGAACATGGCCGCCGCTATGCTGAATAAGGCTTGCGGTATTAAATGCGCTTAATGCGGTTGCATGATTAGCGCTGGCATCCCCAAAGCTGCACAATACAATACTACCATCTTTCAAATTTCTTTCTTGAATTGATAGGTCCTTTGCTCGATCGATTGATACAGCAGCTCCAACCGCTTTTGGTAGATGGCTAGCTATAGTGCTTGTTTGTGGAGGTATATTAAGCTTTTTACTACCTATTACCTTATGTCTGCCGCCACTTATAGGGTCTTCGGATGATGCAGCAAAGGAAAGAGCAGTATCATAAATTGGTGTAGCTCCATGGGTAAGCTTCGATCTTTCTATGAAAAATGGTGTACTACGATAATGCAGAAAAGCAATATCGTTTAAAGAAAAAACTCTACCAAAGACCGCGTTTCCCTCATGACCAGAGCTTCCTATCGTATAAAAACACTTGCCATCCTCTTTAAGCAATCTTGCCTTAAGATCCATATGCCTGCTAATGACTTGAGATTCAAATATTGAAATTAAATCATGATTTCTGAATCGAAAACCCGGTATATCAATTGGAGACTTGGCATGGGGGAACTTGCCATCACTTACAAAGGATAAGAAGTTTGAATCAACTATTTCTGCTCTATTAAACATAGAAAAAATTCACATGTTTTAAAGAGAAAAAGGCATATAAGCTAAGACTATCTAAGCGTCTCGATTTTTGATTTGAATTCTCTGAGCTCTCTAACATTACCAGCATCGATCTCTCCTGAGGTCCATTTCAAATTAAAGTCCTCTTTGCTATCTGTACCGCCCTGATCTTTGTAAAGGGGAAATAAATCTTCATCAGAGCGTGGTTTATTAATATGCAATGAAGCGGTCAATTGATAGGCCAAGTCTTCTTGAATATCATCAATTACTCTATCAGGAAGATTTTTCTCTAGCAAAGATTGTTCGATTTTGGAAAATCTCATACCTTTAACTACATAGTCCTGATATGCCTCCCATGCAAATGGAGCAACATTCTTAACAAAAGATGCCATGGCGTCAGAAAAAACCCTAATTTCATACTGAGCGTGGCCATCTGAGCGCAGTCCAATGAAATGCAAGAGATTGTGAAGATCGTTTTTCCAATACCATTCAGTGTAAAGATTAACTGGAAGAATAGCGCGTGCGAGCTCGCGTGCAACACCGGCATCATTTAATTCGCTATAAATAGCGAAGCTTCGCTCAGAGATTTCTTTAAAATATTTTTGTACCTTTTCTTTTAATTCAGGATCTACTTCACCCATTCTGCCTTGCTTATTTAGCGCACTTTGAAATTCAATGTTATCTGGATCGGGGTAATAAAATTCATCTCGAGCTTCAGAATATCTAAGTGAATATTCATTAATATTTGCAGTGCGGTGCCTTACCCATTGTCTTGCAACAAAGATTGGCATCTTGCAATGGAATTTAAACTCAACCATTTCAAAGGGAGTAGTGTGGCGATGCCGCATTAAATATCTAATAAGACCGCGGTCTTGTGACACCTTGCTCGTGCCTTTGCCATAACTTACTCTCGCTGACTGTACGATTGCATCATCTCCGCCCATCGAATCAACAAGACGGACAAAACCTTTGTCAAGGCATTTAATTGCGTCTTTTGGTAATTCATTCATTAAATTTGCTCAATTATTTGATTTTAATAGATGTAAAGATTATAATAATAATTATGTCAAAACAAATGGATTAGATATTAATTGTTTCTAATAGCTCTTTAAGATGATTATTGTAACCTGCAATCAATCCAGGTCTAATTTTTGTATCAATCAAATTATATGATCTATTTTTACCGTATAAATCGATAAGCGAACCACCAGCTTCACTTAGGATGCAGTCTCCAGCACACACATCCCATTCATTCTTTGGCTGAAGCGTTGCAAAGAAACTTGCCCTACCTGCAGCAACTAAGCCGAGTTTGTATGCTACGGAACCTATAGGTATTATTTCTGAGAATTTTTCTTCATAATTATTCCACATGCCCCTTTTAATTTCTGAACGACTAACCATAATCGTTCTAAGGCTATTATCAGATAGACAATGAATAGGTTCTTCATTCAACATAGATCCACCACCTTTAAAAGCAGAAAATAATTCATTTTTTGCAGGATTGTAGATTACCCCAATAACAGGTTTCCCATTGCTAACCATTCCAATACTTATTGAAAAATGTGGCACACCTTCAATAAACTCTTTTGTTCCATCAATTGGATCTACTACCCAAATATTTTCTTTATTTAATCTTTCTTTGGAATCAACAGTCTCTTCAGATAGCCAACCATAATCATGATCTTCTTTAAAAAGGGTATCTTTGATTATTTGGTTTGCCTCATAGTCTGCGGTTGTAACTGGATTATTTATACTTTTATCTTTTATCTCATATGATGAAGTTTGAAAATATTTCATTACTATCTTTCCTGCTTCAATTGCTGCTTCTTTGGCAAGCAAGTAATCTGATTGAATTGAATTCAATTAAGATTCTCGAATGAAAAAATATCTTGATTTTGGATGTGAAAAATACCATCCACAAATTGAGGCTGCAGGATACATAGCTCGTGTCTCGGTTAGAGTAATCCCTGTATGCTTTTCAACATCAAGAATGTCCCAAATCGTATCTTTTTCTTCATGGCTAGGGCATGAAGGATAACCAGGCGCAGGACGAATTCCTTGAAATTTCTCTTTAATGAGATCATCGGCTTGCATCGCCTCATTTTCTGCATATCCCCAAAACTCTGTTCTAACTCTCTCATGCATTCTTTCGGCGAAAGCCTCAACCAGTCTATCGGCAATGACTTTCGCCATGATAACATTATAATCATCATTTTGTTTTTCAAATTCTTCAACTAAATATTCAAGTCCATGGCCGGTTGTTAATGCAAACAGTCCTATATAGTCATTTTTAGGTCCAATGAAATCTGCCAGGGAAAAATTAGGATTATCTTTTCCTTTATCAACCAATTGACGGGGAAAATTAAATTTCATTTTTTCAGTAAAGACAACTTCATCTTTGGCATGAGCATCATAGATACCTATTACAGCTTTTGGTTCCAAAATATTATCTTTAATAATCCTATTAAGAATATTTTTTCCATCAGAAAAAATTTTATTTGCCTCTTTACCGTATTTTTCATCGTTTAAAATAGAGGGGTATTTCCCCTTAAGCTCCCAAGCGTGAAAAAAGGGAGACCAATCTATATATTCAGTTAATTCATCTAACGGGTAAGTGTTAAATACTTTGGTGCCAATCAAATTTGGTTTCAAAAAAGAATATTTACCCCAATCAATTGAGAATTTTCTCTCCCTAGCCTTACTAATTGAAAGTTTCTTTATATTTTTCTTATTTACAGTGTTTCTAATTTGTTCAAATTCTTCTTTTACAGATTGTTCAAACTGGTTTTTTTCATCTGCATTAAATAGTTTACTTACAGCGCCTACAGATCTGGATGCATCTGTAATATGAATTGTAGGACCTGAATAATTTTCTTCAATTTTAATGGCTGTATGTTTTTTACTAGTAGTCGCACCACCAATAAGCAGTGGAATATCAAAGTCCATTCTTTCCATCTCTTTGGCTACATGAACCATTTCATCTAAGCTTGGTGTTATCAACCCTGAAAGGCCAATCATATCAGCCCCCTTTCCTTTGGCTTCAGAGAGAATTTTATCTGATGGAACCATTACGCCTAAATCAATAATATCGTATCCATTACAGCCAAGAACGACCCCAACAATATTTTTACCGATATCATGCACATCTCCTTTGACCGTGGCTAGTAAAATTCTCCCGTTTGAAACATTTTCAAGACCCATTTCTTTCTTTTCTTTATCAATGTAAGGGACCAGATATGCTACAGCTTTTTTCATGACCCTTGCAGATTTTACCACTTGAGGTAAAAACATTTTGCCTGACCCAAAAAGATCTCCAACAATATTCATCCCATCCATTAAAGGACCCTCAATAATATTAATTGGTCGATCATATTTTTTGCGAGCTTCTTCAGTATCTTCATCTATATAATCAATTATTCCTTCTTTTAACGAATAGCTAAGTCTTTCCTCTATGCTTGCTTTTCTCCAAGACAAATCGGCTTTTATTGTTTTCTTTTTGCCTTTATGCTCTTGGGCAATTTCAATTAAACGCTCAGTTGAATCATTTTTGCGATCAAAAATAACATCTTCAATACAATCTTTAAGTTTTGGATCAATATCATCATAAACAGCTAATTGACCAGCATTAACTATGCCCATATCCATTCCTGATTTGACAGCATGGAATAAAAATGCTGAATGCATTGCTTCTCTCAAAACATCATTCCCTCTAAACGAAAATGATAGATTTGAAACACCCCCGCTAATATGAACTTTAGGAAAACGGTTCTTGAGCTCCTTGGCAGCATCAATGTAGGACTTAGCGTAGGAATTGTGCTCCTCAATTCCCGTGGCGATAGCAAAAATATTTGGATCAAAGATGATGTCCTCAGGAGAAAAATCAATTTTTTCTACAAGTAGCTTATAGGCTCTTGAGCATATTTCCACTTTGCGATCATATGAATCTGCCTGACCTTGTTCATCAAAGGCCATAATTACAGTAGCTGCACCGTAATCTTTTATTTTTTGGGCCTGTTCCAAAAATATTTTTTCACCCTCTTTTAGTGATATTGAATTAACTATCCCTTTACCTTGCAGGTTTTTTAGTCCAATTTCAATGACTGACCATTTTGATGAATCGATCATTACAGGTACTTTTGCAATATCTGGCTCAGATGCAATCAATCTTAAGAATTTTTCCATTATTTTTTCAGAATCCAATAAGCCTTCATCCATATTTATATCAATTATTTGTGCTCCATTTTGTATCTGCTGTCTTGCTACAGATAAAGCCGTTTCATAATCGCCTTCTTTGATTAGTTTTCTAAATCTGGCAGAACCAGTAACATTGGTTCGCTCACCAATATTTATAAAGTTGCTTTCAGGTCGAATAACGAAAGGCTCTAATCCGCTTAGGCGCGTATATGTATCAACGCTAGGTATTTTTCTTGGTTTTTTATTTTTGACAGCGCTAGATATAGCCTCAATATGATC
>JAYZHS010000040.1:0-3927 GCA_036166315.1 Fidelibacterota bacterium | reverse complement strand
GCAAATAAAAGTGATGTTATTGAAGTTTCAAATAGACTAAAAGATTACATCACCCCTTCTTTTTTAAGAAATAAAGATTTTATTCAAGAGCATAATAAAAAAATATACTTCATATCGGGCGGTTTTCGTGAAATGCTATTACCTGTTTTGAATAATTTTGGAATTAGTAATAATCATATTTTTGGAAATGAATTCATCTACGATAGTGATAATAATATTGTAGGATTTGAAAAAAATAATCCTCTTACCGATGTTAGCGGAAAAGCTAAAATACTTGAATCATTATGCTTGAATGGTGAAATACATGCAATTGGTGACGGATATAATGATTACAAATTAAAAGCTGTTGGAGCCGCTTCTAAATTTTTTGCATTTACAGAAAATATTAAGAGAGCAAATGTATGCGCTCTAGCAGATATAGTTTTAGCATCATTTGACGAATACATTGAAATTTTCGATGATTAGAACAATTATATAATTTTTTTTATAAATTAGACCAATTATTTTTCTATTTTTACCTAGATCATAATGCTACAAGAAACGCTATCTAAAAAAATCCCGACCTGGCAAGAAGATTTGAAAAAAATCTTGGATGAGAACGGTACTAAAGTAATTAGTGAGGTCACTATAGCTCAAGCCGCTAAAGGGATGCGTGGAGTCAAGAGCATGATTTGCGATACTTCTGCTGTATCGGCAGATGAAGGGCTAATAATTCGCGGTTACCCAATTTTACAAATTATAGATAAACTGCCTGAGGAGGTTTTTTATTTATTATTAACGGGTGATTTGCCAGATCGATTACAGCTATCTAATCTTCAAGACCAATTAAGAGCGCACCAAAATGTACCTGATTATGTATGGAGAGTTTTAGATGCTATGCCTGAAAATTCACACCCCATGACAATGTTATCAGTGGCTATTCAATCAATGAGGGTTGAAAGTTTATTTGTGGAAAAATTTAATAAAGGCACTTCTAAAAATGAATACTGGAAATGGATTTTAGATGATGGAATAAAATTAATTGGTGCATTACCATCCATCGCTGCATTTATCTACCGTAAGATTACAAAAAACAATGATCGAATTGATCCGGACATTAATTTGGACTGGGCTGGTAATTATGCTTATATGCTAGGCATTAATGAAAGCGATGATTTTAAAAAGCTTATGCGCCTGTATCTCATGCTTCATTCTGATCATGAGGGTGGCAACGTTAGTGCTTTTAGTTCTCTCACGGTAGCATCATCCCTTTCATCGCCATTCCTTGCAATTGGAGCAGGTTTAAATGGTCTTGCCGGGCCGTTGCATGGCTTAGCAAACCAAGAATGTTTAAAGTTCGTTTTAGAAATACATGATCATTTTAATGGAGCGCCGAACAATAAAGATCTAGAAAAGTTTTGTTGGGATCGACTAAATAATGGACGCGTCATTCCGGGTTATGGACACGCAGTTTTAAGATGCCCTGACCCAAGATTTACAGCTTTTATGAAATTTGGACAAGAACATATTCATGATGATGATGTATTTAAAATAGTTGAGGCTCTATTTGAAGTTGTCCCACCTGTTCTTAAGGATCATGGGAAAGCAAAGAATCCTTGGCCAAATGTAGATGCCGCTTCTGGCTCTTTACTGTATTATTATGGATTGAAAGAATTTAATTATTATACAGTGTTATTCAGCTTATCTAGAGTTATGGGCATGGTTTCTCAAATTGTAATTAATAGAGCTTTACGTATGCCAATTACCAGGCCTAAGTCAGTGACAACAGATTGGCTAAAGAATAAAATATAATTTTTGTCTTTTCTAAAACCATTCTTAAATAATTTTATCCCAATACTGCGAAATCAAATAAAATGGATCCTAATAATTTTTATTAATTTCTTCTTCTTTTATGCCTGCTCATCTCACCCGGTAATCAATCCACATTTACCAGAATCCGGTAAAGTAAAAAGAGGCTATGCACTATCTGTTGAAAATATTGCTCCTTATTTGTGGTATAGAGTTGGGCTTTCCGATAAATCCGAAGTAGGAGTTCGCCTTGGCCTTCCGGTTTATGGATCTGGGATAGATTATAGTCGCGTTCTTTATAAAAAAAATAACAAATGGGACTTACTTAATCTGGCCTGGTCCGTAAATCCCAATTATAATCTTGATGCAACATACTATAAATTCAAAACAAAAAAAACTGACACTAATTTTCTTAAATCTAGATGGCTTGGTTTGAGAATGATGTCTATACAAAAGGGGATTACAGGGCATACTAGTAATCGGTTTGGGTTATTGTTTGGTTTTCAATCAAATCCAAGATGGGGATTAGAGTTTGGATATTTCCATGATGCAACAGCGCTGCCAATTACTGAGATTTTCAATCCAAAATGGGATCCACTATCTGAAAATAATATGGATAGATTCTCAAAGAAGCCAATTAAAGATAATAATTCAGGATTTCCTTCTGAGTTTTCAAGATTAACCGGTTTGTCGTTTAGTATATTTTTTGATTTAGATGCCCCTAAGAAAAAATAAATTATTAAATGCTTTCAAAAAAAATTAAAGAATGCCTAGATAGATGTGTGGCTTCAAATTTTACAGGTAAATCAAGTGAACATCCCATTATTGTTCTTAACGCAATAAAAAATATCATTGGGGATAATCGGACTGAACCCTCCAATAAGCTCCTAGAATATTTAAAAAATAAAGCACATCAATTTCCAGCTCGTGAAGATGACCAAAGTATTTTAAATGAAGTAGCTAAAGATGGAGTGGGGTTGACAATTTTTGTTTCGGACCTAGAGGATGCTTGCCAAACAGGAATTCCTGATGAAATTGAAACACAAGCCGCAAGGCTACAGTGGGTCAGCGATAATGGTCTTGGTGGATTAGAGGTTCTTGTTGAGGTTGCTTTGCAAGACTTTGAAAGACTTGGTGCTTTTGCATTTCATTTATTACGATCTAATATTTTTAACCGAGATATAAAAAATACATGGCCATATACGCGCTGTTTATTAAAAGAGATATACAAGAAACCTTTGCCCGAGCCGCATGAGCAGAATGAAATAGAATGTGATTTATTCAAATCAGAAAATAAACTAAAAATTATTGATTTGTGTTCCGCCCATCGTTTATGGAATGGTGATTATGTTAGGTCTATTGGATATAAAAGAGAAATCTCACACTGGGTTAAAGATCAAGAAGAAAAAGAATATATAGATAATAATAAAAAAATAAGCAAAGGCCTTCAAGCTTATTATAAAAACGGAGGAAATTTCTTTATAGAAATTGCTGAAGAACTAATTGGCAATGATCAAGACCTAATCTATTTAGAATCACTTAGATATTTAATTAAAGAACGAGAAGACTATCTTCCGTATACATCAAATCAAATTTCACAATTATTAAAAAAGAGTTAATAATTTGGATGATATACAAAAAATAGATATTCTTTTTGAAAGAGGAAAAATTGAATATCAAAAAGGAAACTTCTACGATGCGCATGAGATCTGGGAAGATCTTTGGTCGGATTATTATTTAAAGGATAGAAAATTTATCCAAGGCTTAATTCAATTATCCGTTAGTTTTGTCCATCTAAAAAATAGTAATATGAAAGGAGCTAAAAGTCTCTTAAAAAAATCTCAAGGGAAATTTGTGGAATTTGAAGGCATGCATAGATCCATCAATATTGAAAGATTGAAAGAAGGTTTAGTCGAGCTAGAAAGAGAATATGAACTGATTGAAAATATTGAAAATTTTGACTGGTCTTTAGTTCCGGAATTATAAAACAATGAAAACTGTTGCGCTATATATTAAAGATTTTCAAAAAGGAACAGTAATTTCTGATAGACTTATTGGGATGGATTTAAGCGTTGAATTCATTGATAATCATAATCTATTCTCAAATAATTATATCTTAGGAATTGTTGATTTAGATGA